>CALXRH010000112.1 GCA_944390625.1 uncultured Clostridia bacterium | reverse complement strand
ATTTTTCTCCAATTTGGTAATAGGTTACTGGTAAGTTTTTGTAAGATTTTAATTTTTCTCTTGCAAATTCTAGCATAGCTTCTTCTCCTGTTGGTGCCAAGCAAAAAGTTCCTTTGTTGGATTCTGTAATTAACATGGTTCCATCATTTACATATCCATCATATCTTCCTGAATTTTTCCAAATGGTATCTGGTTGCAAAGTTGGTAGTAATACTTCTATACATCCATATTGATTTAAGGTTTCTACTATGATTTTTTCTATATTTCTTCTTACTAAAAGTGGCACGGTATGATAGCCAAATATCCCTGCTCCATATTGTACCAATTGTCCAGTTTGTAATAAAATACTTTGCCCTGGATACATTTCATCTAAATTGTTTAATTTAGTTGTTCCCATTCCTGTTTGTGATAACTTCATTTATCATCTCTCCTATCTTATTGATATCATTTTTTATTTTATTCGTCTATTGTTTTTTCCGGACTTTTTTGTTCTTCCTTTTCTTCTAGCAGTTCATCGATTACAATTTGTTTATTTTCATCTAGTTTGTATCTCGGAAGCTCGGGCAGTTCCTTTAATGTTTGATACCCAAACATTTTTAAGAATTCATTGGTTGTTTGGTAAGACATTGGCTTTCCTGGTAAATCTAATTTTCCCGCTTCTTCGATTAAACCATATTCTAACAACTTGTACATAGTTCCATCTACATTTACCCCTCGAATGGCTTCTATTTCCGCTCTGGATATTCTAGGGTTATAGGCTATAATCGAAAGTGTCTCTAAGGCCGCACCAGAAAGTTTGGGCTTGTTTCTTTTATCGATAACGCGATAGATTGTGTCATAATATTCTTTTCTAGTTGCCATTTGAAAATTGTCTTCTATTTGAACAATTTCAATTCCCCTATTTTTGGTCTGATACTCTATATTCATTTCTTTTATAGTTTCTTGTATTTCGTCTTTTGATTTTTCTAATGTTAAACTTAATTCTTTACTACTTACTTCTCTCCCTGCTGCAAAAAGGATGGCTTCTATGGTTCCTTTTAGGTTTTCTTGTTCCATTTTAATTCCTTTCTTAATCATGTCGATTTCTTCCATGTATATGAAATTCATGTTCTACTTCTTCTGCTACTTTGGCATCTTCCCCAATTTGCTCGATTACTTCTTCATCATCCATGCCCTGATTGTGATATTGTCTAACTTTTTTTCCTATTTCTCCTCGATTGTAATAGTCCCCTAGTTTTTCGTATTTGGCAAAACATTTATCTACTAGCTCTTGCATATGGTCTTTTCTTTCTACTAAAGTTTCATCTGGTTTGTTTTCTCTTAGTTCTTGTTCTTTTTCGATTTCTTGTTTGCTTTTTGGCGTATTTTCTCTTATGGGATCTAATTTGTATTCTAATGTATGAGTTGGTTGTTCTTCACTTCCGTAATAGGATTCATTCCTAGAGACTTGTACAAAAGATATATTTTTAGTTACATTATCTGCCGTTGTTTGTCCATGTTCTTTATGATCTCTGTTCCAGTCTACCGATAAAAACCAATTTTCTGCAACCGCAAATCTTGAATTGGCATCTGGAATTTTGTATAAGGATGTTCGAATCGTATCAAATTCTGCATCTGGCTTTTCTGCTTCTTCTCCATCTTCATAACGTTGTCGATTTAATTCTTGCTGTTTTCTTTGCTCGATTCCACCTAACTCCATCGGTTGTAGAATTTGATCGTCTAATTCGACAATGTCTCCACTATAAGTGCTAACAATAAAGGTATCTTCTGATTTTCTTTCTTTTCCATCTTTGGCTTGTAATTCTTTGGAATCTACTATACTTAAGTAACCAGTACGGAAAGCTGCCTCATCCATTCCTTCTGGTAGTCTTGTACTTAATTTTTCTTCTAGTTGCAGAATTTGCCATAAAGCATAGCCATTAATAATTTGGTCTAATGGAATTTTGGCTCTATGGTCCATATTAATTTCATTTTTTAAGTTTGGTAGCTTTTCTTTATTTTCTTCTTTACCGTCTCGTTTTAAGTCATCTTCTTGGCTTTTTTCTTGCTTTTCCTCTTCCTTTTGCTCTTGTGGCAAATTTCTTCCTTCTCCGCTTTTTTCAGAACCAGCGCTAGTAGAAGTTGCTGCCGATCCATTTCTCTCTTTTTCTTCTTGTAGTGCAATCTGTGTTTTTAAAAGTTCTTTATTTAATTCTACATCTGATGCAACTTCTAGGTCTGTTTTTCTTTTTCCGTTTTTTTCAAAACTTTCCCATGCCAAAAATCTTCCTTTTTCATCATAAATTAAATTTACTTTTTCGCCATCTTGTGTTTCACTAATTAGGAAAAGAGTACTTACTCTTTCTTCGCTCGTTTTTGTTCCTTTTACTTTATAATTAAAAATTCCAATTTCTTTGCAAGCTTCCTTATTTACTACAATATCCTTATATACATCACGTTTTGCTTCTTCTTCTCTTAAATTAATTAGAAGATATAAAATTTGTTCCTTTGCTATTTCTCTTTGTCCTGCCATAAAAAACACCTCCTACAAACTTTCTGCAATCAAATCATAATCACTTACTTCTACTATTTTACATTTGATAAACTGATTGATTGTATTTTCATTTTTTTCATTTTTTTGAATATAGACAATTCCATCTTCTTCTGGTACATCTCTTGCGGTTCTTCCAATTAAGTATTTTCCATCAAAAGAGGTAGCCTCTACCAAAACTGTTAAAATTTTTCCTAAGTTCTCTTCTAATTTTACCTTAGAAATGTCTTTTTGTAAAGTCATGATTTTTCTTTCTCTTGCCTGTTTTGTTTTATAATGAATTTGATTTGGCATAGCTGCTGCCGGTGTGTTTTCTTCCTTAGAATATTGGAAAACTCCTAATTTGTCAAATTTTGTTTTTTTAACAAACTCATATAATTCTTCAAAATTTTCTTTGGTCTCACTAGGGAAGCCCACAATCAAGCTCGTTCTTAATGTTACGTCCGGAATTTGCTTTCTAATTTCTTCGATTAAATTTTCTATTTTTTCTTTCGAAGTTTTTCGGTTCATCTTTTTTAAGATTTCATTTGAAATGTGTTGAATCGGTATATCAAAATATTTGCAAATTTTATCATTTTCTTTTATCGTTTGAATTAATTCTTTGGTTATTCCTTCTGGATAACTATATAGAACTCTAATCCATTTAATTTTTTCTATTTTACTAATTTCTTGTAAGAGAGTTGCAAGCATTGGCTTTCCATATAAATCGATTCCATATTTCGTTGTATCTTGTGCAATAACAATCATTTCTTTGATTCCTTTTTCGGCAAGCATTTGAGCTTCTTGCAAAATGGTTTCCATGGGTCTACTTACAAATAAGCCTCTAATATAAGGAATCGCACAATAAGTACATAAGTTGCTACATCCTTCTCCTATTTTTAGATAAGCATAATTTTCTCCTGTTGAAATAGTTCTTTCTAAATATTCTTGTTCTTGAAACATGGGTAGTTTTTTTATTTTTATTTTGGCTCTGCCCTCTTGTTTAAGTTTTTGGGGCAACAATTTTTGGTTGTCATTTTTTTGGTGTGTGTCTTTTTGCATAAAGTCTTCTATTTTTTCCCATAGTTTTGGGTAATCTTCTATTTTTAAAAACAAATCAACTTCCGGAAGCGCTGTAAGTAAATCTTGGTAGTATCTTTGTACCAAACATCCCATAACAATTAGATACTGGCATCTCTTGTTTTTGTATTCCGCCATTTCTAGTATGGTATTGATCGCTTCCTCTTTTGCCGATTCAATAAAACCGCATGTGTTGATGACGATTATATCAGCTTCTTTCGGGTTATTTACAATATCAAATTGGTGTTTTTTAAATTTTCCGATCACAACTTCTGTGTCAATTAAATTTTTACTACAACCTAGTGATACAAATCCTACATTCATTTTTTTCTCCTTTTTTCATTGGGGTCTGTCCCTTTTGCGAAAAATTTCAATTAAAGCTGTTTTTTTTAGCCCAAATCGATATTTTCATCTTTTATATAATATTTGGTTCCTAACATTTTATCTGGTAAATATT
>CALXRH010000111.1 GCA_944390625.1 uncultured Clostridia bacterium | reverse complement strand
TTAAAAGAAATAGCGATGGTGAAAGCTGTTTCTTTATCAAAAAATATAACAGAGTTTTTAAAACAAAAAATCCAACTCTTATCGAGCTGGATTTTTTGTTTCTTGGGCTCCTATTTCAGGACACCCTATTTGAAAAATGTTCACCTTTTTTCGACAAAAAAATATAATATATTAGACAAACTATGGAGGAACATATTTATGAATGAAACTAGTTTAGATAAATTACCTTTAAATAAATATGGTTATATAATAAATTTAAAATCAGAAGATTCTTTGAGGAGACGTATGTTGGATTTAGGCCTTGTTAAAGATACGAAAATTAAGCCTGTTTTTGTAAGCCCCTCTGGCGACCCCAGAGCTTATGAGGTTCGTCGGTACGGTTATTGCAATTCGAAAAAAAGATGCTAGACTTGTTGGGGTTAGATGGTGATTTTTTTCATTGGGGACAGACCCTTTTGCAAAAGGGTCTGTCCCCAATGAAAAAAAATCACATTTCTAAAAATTCAACATATGATAAACTAATTTAATCAAAGGAGATAATCTATGGGACTTACGTCAAAATCCACCGGAAATACTTTGTTAAACGAAGATTTCGAAAAAATGAAAAACGATTGTAATTACACCATTGCCTTAGCAGGAAATCCCAATGTTGGTAAATCTACCATTTTTAATAATCTAACTGGTATGCACCAACATACTGGAAACTGGCCTGGTAAAACAGTTAGCAATGCTGCTGGCATCTGTGAATATAAAAATGCTAAATTCTTATTGGTTGATATTCCAGGTACTTATTCTCTTATGTCCAATTCAGAAGAAGAAGAAATTGCAAGAAATTACATATGTTTTGGTAATCCAGATTGTACCGTCATAGTCGTAGATGCAACTTGCTTAGAGAGAAATTTAAATTTAGTTTTTCAAATTAAAGAAATTACCCCAAATGTGATTGTTTGTGTAAATTTACTCGATGAAGCTAAGAAAAAAGGAATAAAAATCGATTTAAGTAAATTAGAAAATTTATTAGGTTGTAAAGTGGTTGGAACTACTGCTAGAAAAAAGAAAACTTTAAATAAACTTTTAGAAGCAATCTTTTCTATATCCAAAAATCCTAATATGGCAAATGAAATCGGCTCACCTCTTACCTATTCTAAATCCATTGAACCTGCCATTAAGCATCTTATACCAGAAATTGCAAAAATTAAAAATATTCCACCTTTTCTTAGGCGTTTTGTTGGGATTAAATTGCTAGATGGCTCCCAAGATATTTTAAGCTCTATCGAAAAAAATTTTCATTTTAAATTTTCTTCTTTTCCTACTTTGCAAGCCCGATTAGCAGAAAGTTTTGAAATGTTAGAAAAAAATAAGATAACCAAAGCAAATTTTAAAGATGAAATAGTAACTGAAATGGTAAATCAATCTGCTACGATTTGCCGAAATGTCTGTAAATATGAAAAAAACAATTATAGTCATTTGGATCGAAAAATTGATAAAATTTTGACTTCTAAAAAATTTGGTATTCCTATTATGATTCTTTTTTTAGGAATTTTGTTTTGGCTTACTATTGTTGGAAGTAATTACCCTTCTGAAATTTTATTTAATTTTTTCTCTTGGGTCCAAGCAAAACTTTTACTATTTTTCGATTGGATTCATTCACCAGAATGGCTAAAAAATATGCTGGTTTTAGGAGTCTTTCAAACCGTTACTTGGATTATTTCTGTCATGCTCCCACCAATGGCTATCTTTTTTCCTTTGTTTACATTTCTAGAGGATTTGGGCTTTTTGCCTCGCTTAGCTTTTAATATGGATGGCTTTTTTAGTAAAGCTCTGACCAATGGAAAACAGATGATTACGATGTGTATGGGATTTGGCTGTAATGCTGCTGGAGTGGTTGGTACTAGAATTATTGAGTCACCACGAGAAAGAATTATTGCATCTGTAACGAATAATTTTGTACCTTGTAATGGAAGATATCCATTTTTAATTGCTATTGCTAGCATTTTTATAGCTGGTAGTTTTTCTGGATTTACCGCTTCTGTTGTTTCCACTGCTGTAGTCATTGCCGTAATTCTATTGGGAATTTTTCTTACTTTAGTGATTTCTAAAATCCTTTCAAAAACCATTTTAAAAGGGAGTTCTTCTTCTTTTATTTTGGAACTTCCCCCTTTTCGAAAACCGCAAATTGGTAAAATCATAATTCGCTCTATTTTTGACCGAACACTTTTTGTATTGCTAAGAGCTATCCAAGTGGCGGCTCCCGCTGGCCTTGTTATTTGGCTTTTCGCTAATATCGGTACCAATGGTACTTCCTTTTTAAGTTTAATTGCTCAATTTTTAGACCCTTTTGCTAATCTGATGGGGTTAGATGGCTATATTTTAACTGCTTTTATTTTTGGTATGCCTGCTAATGAAATTGTTCTTCCTATTATTCTTATGTGTTATATGGGTGGTTCTTCTCTTATTGATATTTCTGATTATACTACTATTGGCAAAATTTTAATGAGTCATAATTGGACCCTACTTACTGCTATTAATGTAATGATTTTTACTGTTTTACATTTTCCTTGTACTACTACCCTTCTTTCTATTAAAAAAGAGACTGGAAGTTTTAAATGGACGGCACTCAGTTTTGCTTTGCCAACCATTTGCGGCATTTTAATTTGTATGGCAACCAATTTTGTGTATAGCATTTTGAACTAATGCTATTACCAAAATTTGTTGCTTGCACTCCTAAAAAAATCATGTTACAATTAAACCGTTATGTAAACAAAAGAAAAAGGGGGTTAAACAATCTATGAAAAAGAAAATTTCAATTCTAATTCTTTTTACACTAATTTTAAATCTAACACTTAGTATCCTAACAAACCTATCTTTTGCATCCACCAAAAGTCAAAAAAAGAATTCCGAAAGTTATTGGAGTACTAAAAATGCTCCGCTCTTTTATGGAACTACAAAAATCACTTTAAAAAAAGGGATTCTCGATGAATTTCATGTTTTGGATACTCGATTTCGAATTTTTGCCAGAGATTTTGAAGATGGAGATTTAACACCAAAAATAACCTATTCCGAAAATGTTAAAGTAGATGAAGAAGGCGATTATGAAATTATTTATCAAGTAAAAGATTCTCACAATAACCAAACCACTTTAACGGTCCCTGTTACTGTAACAGATGATGAAGATGCCAAAATAACAGTAGAAAGAACCTTATATACTACCCCATCTGTTTGGAATATGGATTTAGCAGAGTTTTCAAGATGTAATTATGGAGATAGGCAAATATTAGGCGTTTATCTTTCGGCAGGTCAAAGTATACAAGCACGTGTTTTATCAGCAGAAAACACTTTAAATGTTGGATTTATTAATAACGATCAATATAATGAAACCTCTACTACTTTACCTGTAACAGATGAATGGATTACACTAGAAAATATAAAAGATAGTACCTACTATGATGGTGTTCCTTTATTAAAGACAACTGTACTAGCAAGAGAAAATACGGTTATTAACAAAACTTTTCAGATAGAGTTACAATATGATGAAACTATAAAACCATTAGATTATTACCATTATCTGGATGATGAAGAAGAATTTCGAGCAAAATGGATTCAAAGCCAAAATAATTATTCTGTTATTGAAAGCGAAACCCTTACTTTAGTGGTTCCTTTTACGGATATGAAATATATGACAAACTATTATAAAAATGGCTTTACTTCTCTTGATCAATTTCTTGCTTATTATCAAAAAGTAGTTGAAAAAATGGACGAATATGTTGGTCTTGATTTTAATCCTGAAAAAATAACTGACCAGAATGTTAGAACTAAATATTTAATTCGAGCTAATGTTCATGGTGTAGGGGCTGCCTATTATGCAGGAGATCATGTGGGCGTAAATAATGCTAGTATGGCATCTTTCTTTGAAATGAATTGGGGCGGATTACATGAACTAGCACATGGCTGCCAAGGTTCTTTAGGAAAAGGAGCTATGCAACTAGGAGAAGTGGCAAATAACATTATCGGTCACTACATTCAAATCGACAAAAATATTTATTTCCACCAAGGAAACTGGATAGGAAATCTTTCTGCCTTCGAAGAAGATCGAAATAGCAAAAGACTAGCAGGCCAAACCTTTTTAGAAGTAGATGAACCTACTAGATTATATGTAATTGTCAATTTATTGGATGCTTTAGAAGGTGGCACAACTTATGGTAAAATGTTTTCCTGGTATCGCGACCAATTAAATAAAGGTAGAACCATGACAAACCAAGATGCTTATGTAGAAGCGATTGCAGCTATTTATCAAATTAATATTTTACCTTATATGGAAGCTTGGGGACTAGAAATTTCTGATTCTACCAAGAGAACCATATTAGAAGCAAATTATCCTTTATGGAATATTTTAAAAGATATGGTAACAGAATCGACCTTACAAGAAATTATGACTGGTGAAAATTTTGATCGAAAATATGGTCTTGTATCCAATGAAATATTACAAAAGTATTCGATCTATGACAATGTTAGTTTAAATATTACAATAGATGATATTAGTAAAATACAAGGAAAAGTTATTTTACTAAAACATGGCCAAGATATTATAAAAAACATAAAAGTGGAAAACAATTTAGTCGAACTAAATTCTCTTCCAGTTGGAACCTATTTCTTACAAATGCCAGTTATAACCGGATACTCTCAAGAATATGTCTATATTCAAGTAAAAGAATCTGCCCCTAATTTTTATACCTATACTTACCAAAAGGTAGCAGATGTAGATTATAACAATTATTTTATGTTTCGATTACTTGGCTATAATTTTAATACCATTGCTTATCAGTTGACTTTGAAAGATAACTATACCAAGGCAGAGATTAGGTACCCAAATCAATCTTCCATGAGTGGAAATGAATATGTAAAAATATATGATACAGAAGGAAGATTGGTAACAGAAGATGTATCAACAGGTGGCTATTTTGATTTTAACAAAGGCATACAAGAAATTGCATTACAACCAGGTTATTCCATCGAAATTTATTACCCTAATAAATATGCTAGTAAAGTAGTTGCCTACAGTACCTTAAGTAATGAAATCATCCCTAAATATGGAGCAATTGGTGCATTAACCAGATATATTCTTGTGGAAAATGGAATTCTACGCGAGGATATGAGTGAAGAAGATGCTGAAGAATTAGCTTATATTCAGTTAAAAGCACATTTGATTAATCAGATAGAAGCCTACCAGAAAGAAGTAACTAAGGAAGAATTAAATAATAAGTTTATTAATTTTAGCGAAAAAACAGCAATTGTTAATGCTTATGAACAACTAAGAGAAGTCGATCAAGCACCTTTTGTTTCTTTAATTACTGCCATAAAACAAGGCGGCTCCCCTATTATTTCAGTAGTTGCAGAAAGTTTAACCTATGAAGTAGGTTCACAAATTGACTTATATCGTTTGATTAAAGCTGTAGATAATGAGGATGGACCAATTGTAATCGATAAAAATAGTACAACCATTGAAACAAAATTAAATTGTGAGGAAGCAGGAAACTATCGTGTAACTTATAAGGTATCCGATTCGGACCATAATGTTTCTACTAAGGTAATAGAAATCGAAATAATAGGAATTCCTTCCTCTCCAGATGAAGGAGAAGATGAGGACAATGGCGAAGAAATTCCACCTCCAAGCGAAGGAGAAGATGAGGACAATGACGAAGAAAATGAAAATGAAGGTATAACACCACCTATTGATAACGAAAATGATAAGATATCTCCACCTATTAAAAGTGGCGAAAGTGATGCTATTATACCAAATGATAAAAACAAGGATTATGAATTAGAAATGGTAGCTGATTCTTCAAAAATTTCCCATACAGATGAGCTTTTACTTGCTGATGTTGAAAATGAAAACTATTCAAATGAAGAACACTTAGTGGAGTCTTACCATACTAATTTAGAACCTATTGCAGAAGAAGATATTGTAGATTCAGATGTTTGGTTTGAAACTAGAATGATTCGTAAAATGGTTCTGGCTCTGGTTGCTGTTTCTATTATTGGTTTTATTGTTGTAAAAACCAAACGTTATAATCGATGGTGAAATTTAAAACCATCGATTATTTTATTTTTATTAAAAAGTGTTTACTGTTTCTTTAGTATTTTAGGGTATACTTAATAACTGCCGTAAGTTTTAATAAAGTACTGTTCGAAAACCTATGGTGTATATGCAACTACTATAATTTCCCAAAATTGTTGTGATAGTGTTTGGGCTTGACTACATCTTACATAATTAAATGTATATGCATTTGTATATTTTGCTAAGTCTTCATATATTGCATGACATTGTTCATCTGTAATATTATTTACATCTAAATCTATTCTTGCAGTTGGATAAACTTCTGCAGTTCTTGGCACTTCTACCCATACCCACTCATTATCATTTACATCTTTTATTACAATTCCGTCGTTTGCATTACCTTCAATTACTGTTGCTCCAGTTGGCATTGCTCCTTCTGGATCCGTTATTGATGGATTTACTCCTGATATTTTTATAATGCCATCTACAGCATAGTCAATTGCATCCTCATATCCTTTAAGTGTTGCATTTTCCTTGTTTTGTGCATCTAATGTATTCTGTCTTGCTTGATTTGCCCTTGCAAATAATCCATTATCTCCAGTCAATGTTGCAATACTTACTCCTGCTAAAATCAGCAACACAATGATAGTCACCACTAAAGCAATTAATGTGATTCCCTTTACTGTTTTAAAATCTTTTTGGTTTCTAACTTTTTCTTCTTTGCTCGTTCTTTTGTATCTTCCCATAATCAATCCTCTCTTTCTCTTTTAATCAATTTTATCTTTATTAAAGATACTTAAGTAAAAATATATCATTGTCAAAGATAAATGTCAATATCTTTGTCAGAGATATTATAAAATATTTTTTGGTGATGTATAATGTTTAGAATTAAAGATATGAGAGAAGACCATAATAAAAGTCAAAAAGAAATAGCTAATATATTGGGTTTACAACAAAATAGCTATTCACAAATAGAAAATGGAAAAAATAATTTACAAGTAGACCATTTAATAAAATTAGCAAATTATTATCACACTTCAACCGATTATCTATTAGGATTAACCGATGAAATACAGCCTTATCCTAAAACAAGAAATAAATAGGAACCAAAAGGTCCCGGTCCCTATGGTTCCATACAATTAATAAAAATATGATATGCCTCTTCATCATGTTTCTTCAAATTAATAGGCTTTAGCTCTGTATTGGTAAAGCAATGCTTTGTTTCCCCAATTAGCACCAGATCTCCTGTTTTTTTATTTGTAATCTCATACCCTACACACATCTGAACCCCTGTAAATTTAGTTACTTTTGTTTTAATTACCAACACATCTCCAAAGGTTGAAGGGTGTTTGTAGGTACAATTTGCATTTAGCACTGGTATCATAATTTTTCTTTCTTCTAATGCTTCATATGGCAAGTTAATTTGTTTTAAAAATTCACATCTTGCCTCTTCTAAAAATCTAATATAATTGGAATGGTGGGTTATTCCCATTTTATCTGTTTCATAATAATTTACCATTCTTTCAAAAATAAATTCCATTTTTTATCCTTTCCTTCTATTCCATATTTTCTAACTTATATTTCAAGCCAGTATTCCTTTTCTTACTATCTACATTTTGTATCATGTAACTGATGGTTTTAAGGTCACTTACAATTATTAAAAGTTCTCTTGCTCTGGTAATTCCTGTATAAAGCAAATTTCTGGTAAGTAGCATTGGTGCTGCTCTTGGTATACACATAATAACTACATCAAACTCACTTCCGTTGTGCTTTATGGATGGTAATACTATAGCTATGTTCAATTTGTTCTAATTCAGAAAATTGGTACCAAGCAATCTTTTCATCATCAAATTTTATTTCAACACTTTTTTCTTTTTCATCGATATCAAGAATCGTCCCAAACTCGCCATTAAATACACCTGTTCCTGTTTCTTTTAAGCTATGTTTTTCCCAATAAATATCATAATTATTTTTTACTTGCATAATTCTGTCTCCCACTCGATAAATAACACCTTGTGCATTTTTTTCTTTTTTGTTGGCATCTTGTGGGTTTAATACTTGTTGAAGGGATTTATTCAGTTCCTTGGTACCAAGAGCTCCTTTTTTGGTTGGCGTAAGAACTTGAATGTTTTCAAAAAAATCATAGTTTCCAAAATTTTTAAGTCTACCTGTGCATAAGGAAATAACTTGTTCTAACATTTTTTCAGAACTGTTTTCATGAATCAAGAAAAAATCCTCTTTGGAATCTTGGTCAGTTTCCTCTTTTGTGATAAATCCCAGTCCTTCATTTACACGATGGGCATTAACAATGATTTTGCTTTTCGCTGCTTGTCTAAAAATTTTGTCTAAATGTATGGTGGTTATTTTTTCAGAATCGATGATGTCTTTTAAGACACTTCCAGGCCCTACTGAAGGCAATTGGTCACTATCTCCTACCAAAATTAGTTTGGTACTTTTATAGACAGATTGCAATAAATAATTCATCAAAAACATATCTACCATAGACATTTCATCTACAATAACCATATCGGCATCAATGGGTGCTCCTTGATAGTCTTGATTTTTCTTGTATAAACCATCTTCATCAATTTTTCCAATTTCTAAAAGTCTGTGAAGAGTACTTGCTTCTAGTCCTGTCATTTCTGTCATTCTTTTAGCCGCTCTTCCGGTTGGAGCAGCTAGTACCACTTTATTGTTTTGTTTTTGGTAAATTTCAATGATTGATTTGATGATGGTTGTTTTTCCAGTTCCTGGTCCACCTGTTATAATCGTAACATTGTGGTTGTTTACTGCCTTAATTGCTTCTTTTTGTTTTTCCGATAGTTCGATAATATTATATTTTTCTACTTTTTCAATCTCTTCTTCCATTCCTTTTATTTTTTTCGAATTTTGTGCTCTGTCAAGATTGATTAATCGATTGCAAATGGCTACTTCTGTATTATAAAAACTTTCCAAATAAACCCATTCTAGTCCATCTTCTCTTTCTTCTATCACAAGTTCCCCTTTTGCTTTTAGATGAATCATACTTTCTTCCACTTCATCTATGGTTACATTTAATAAAGTTACCACATATTCTTCTAAATTTTGCAAAAGAGCACAGGAATGACCTTTGTAAGTTGTTTGAATTAAAGCATATTTAATACCACTTGTAATTCTTTTTAAACTACTGGTATCTATTCCTAAATCTAAAGCCATTCTGTCAATTTGTTTAAAATCTACACCTCTTACTAAATCAATTAAAATATAAGGATTTTCTTCAATTTGGGTAATCGCTGTTACTCCTAATTTATCATAAATCTTTTTTGCATTTTCAATTCCGATATTAAACTTCTCTAAAAATCCAACAATTTGCCATACTTCCCAGCTTTCGATAAAACTTTCCGAAATTTCAAGTGCCTTGTCTTTACTAATTCCTTTTACCTTTGTTAGCTCTAATGCTTCATATTTAATCGTATCTATCGTATTTTCTCCAAATTTTGCTATAATCTTTTTGGCAGTCGCAGGACCCACACCTTTAATCGTACCATTTCCTAAATATCTTTCTAACGCATCTAGTGTTTTAGGCATAATTTTTTCAAAGGTATCTACCTTAAATTGTTCGCCATATTCTTTATGCTCAACAAACTTGCCGATTACTTTTATGTTATCTCCTTCTACAATAAAAGGCAAATATCCGACAATTGTTTCTACCCTTTCTAATTCATCTACATACATTTCTGCAATTGTGTAGCTATTTAATTCACTTTGATATATAATTCCAAGTATTTCTCCTGAAAGTTCCAACTCCGATTCTCTCCTTTGTCTGTCGGAACCAAAAGGACTGGTTCCTTTTGGTTTCCTTTTAGCTTTGTTCTGTGAAGTATTGTACTATAAATTCTAAAAAATAGCAAGATTTTTTCGCATTGGGGACAGGTCATTTCGCATTGGGGACAGACCCTTTCACGAAAGGGTCTGTCCCCAATGCGAAATGACCTGTCCCCAATGCGAAATTTTTCTTGACTTTTCTTATAATAAATAATATACTTACAATATAAAAAAAATAAAGGAGGCCAACAAGATGGATAACTTAATAGAAATTAGATGGCACGGCCGTGGAGGACAAGGTGCAAAAACTGCATCTCTACTTTTAGCTGATGCCGCATTTAACACTGGAAAATATATTCAAGGTTTCCCTGAATATGGTCCAGAAAGAATGGGTGCCCCAATTACTGCTTATAACCGTATCAGTAACACACCTATTACCGTACATAGTAACATTTACGAACCAGACTATGTTGTCGTTGTAGATGATACTTTGTTAGAATCTGTTGATGTAACAGCAGGATTAAAAGAAACTGGTGCCATTGTTATTAACACAACCAAATCACCAGAATATCTAAAGTCTGTTTTAAAAGGATATCAAGGAAAAATCTACACAATTGATGCTAGAAAAATCTCAATGGAAGCACTTGGTAAATATTTTCCAAATACACCAATGCTTGCTTCGATTGTAAAAGTTGCTAACATATTATCTGACGAAGATTTCTTAAAAGATATGGAAGGTTCTTTTAAGCATAAATTTGCTAAAAAACCTGAAGTGATTGAAGGAAATATGAAAGCATTGGAAATGGCATTAAAAGAAGTGAAACAAATAAATTAACATAACATTTTGCAAAAGGGACAGACCCTTTTGCGAAAGGGTCTGTCCCTTTTGCGAAATGACCTGTCCCCAATGAAAAAAGAAAGGATGGAAAACTATGACTCATATTAATAAAGATACCCCTATGGAAGATTTAACCATTGGTGGAGATATTTATGAAGCTGGAAATTCGAAAGAATTTAAAACAGGTGACTGGAGAAGTATGAGACCAGTTTATATTGAAGAAAAGTGTAAACAATGTGGTCTTTGCTTCCCTGTTTGTCCAGAAAATGCAATTCCAGTTAACAAAGATTTAAAAAGAGAAGATTTTAATTTTGACTATTGCAAAGGATGTGGCGTATGTGCCGTTGTTTGTCCTTTTAAAGCAATTGAAATGAAGGAAGAAGGTGTTTGATAAATGAGTATTCGAGAAAGATTAAGTGGTAACGAAGCATCTAGCTTTGCTATGAAACAAATTAATCCTGATGTAGTAGCTGCTTTCCCTATTACCCCATCTACAGAAATTCCTCAGTATTTTTCAACTTTTGTGGCAAATGGCACAGTTGATACGGAGTTTGTTGCGGTTGAAAGTGAACATAGTGCTATGTCTGCCTGTATTGGTGCAGAAGCTGCAGGAGCAAGAGCTATGACGGCAACATCAGCAAATGGTTTGTCTTATATGTGGGAAATGATTTATATTGCATCTAGTCTTAGACTTCCTATTGTCATGAGTTTAGTAAACCGTGCTGTTTCAGGACCTTTAAATATTCACAATGACCATTCTGATGCCATGGGAGTTCGTGATAGCGGTTGGATTATGCTATTTTCTGAAAATAACCAAGAAGCCTATGATAATTTACTTATGGCTCATAGAATAGCAGAACATAAAGATGTTTTACTTCCTTTAATGGTTTGCCAAGATGGATTTATTACATCTCATTCGATTGAAAACATTATGCTTGAAGAAGATGAAGAAGTTAAAAAATTTGTTGGTAAATATGAACCTAAGCATTATCTATTAAATAGAAAAGAACCAATTGCTATTGGTCCATTAGATTTACAATCTTATCTTTTTGAACATAAAGCACAGCAAGCAGAAGCTATGAAAAAGGCTAAAGATGTTATTTTAGATGTGGCAAAAGATTTTGAAAAATGGACTGGTAGACATTATAGCTTTTTTGAAGAATATAAATTAGAAGATGCTGAAATTGCAATTGTTTGTATGAACTCTACAGCTGGAACTACCAAATTTGTAGTAGATCAATTAAGAAGCCAAGGCATTAAAGCTGGTCTCTTAAAGGTTAGAGTATATCGCCCATTCCCAGCTGAAGAAATTGCAAAAGCACTTGAACATGTAAAAGCTGTTGCTGTTTTAGATAAATCAGATTCTTTAAATGCTGTGGGAGGAGCTTTATTTACAGATGTTACCTCTGGAATGTTTGTAAACAAGGTAAATGTTCCAACCATCAATTATGTGTATGGTATTGGTGGAAGAGATGTTCCAAGTTCTCAAATTGAAACGGTTTATTCTGATTTAGCTGAGATTGTAAAAACAGGAAATATTGGAAATCCTTACAGATATTTAGGTTTAAGAACAAAGGAGGGAAAATAAAATGGCATATAATTTAAAAGAAGTTGTAGCAAATAAACCTTCCAGATTTAGTGAAGGACATAGAATGTGTGCTGGATGTGGTGCACCAGTTGTAGCAAGACATATTTTGAGAGCTTTAAAAGAAGAAGACCATGCCGTTATCTCTTGTGCTACTGGTTGTATGGAAGTTTCAACTTTTACTTATCCATATACCGCTTGGACAGATTCTTTTATTCATACTGCTTTTGAATGTGCAGCATCTACCCTATCTGGTACAGAAGCAGCTTATAAGTCTTTAAAAAGACAAGGAAAATTACCAGAAGATGAACATACCAAATTTATTGCTTTTGGTGGAGATGGTGGAACTTATGATATTGGTTTGCAAGCTTTATCTGGAGCCATGGAAAGAGGTCATGATTTAACTTATGTATGTTATGATAATGGTGCTTATATGAATACTGGAATTCAACGTTCTTCTGCTACTCCAAAATTTGCAGATACAACTACCACTCCTGCTGGAAAAGTAATTCCTGGTAAAATGCAATCTAGAAAAGATTTGACTGGGATTTTAGTAGAACATCATATTCCATATGTAGCACAATCCATTGCTTTTGCAGATTTTAGAGATTTGTATGAAAAAGCAGAAAAAGCAATTTATACAGAAGGTCCTACTTTCTTAAATGTTTTTGCTCCATGTCCTCGTGGATGGGGTTATGATACACCTCAGCTTATGAATATTAATAAGCTTGCTGTTCAAACTTGTTATTGGCCTTTGTATGAGGTGGTTGATGGTAAATATAAAATTACTTATAAACCTGCTAAAAAACTTCCTATTGAGGAATTTTTGAAACCTCAAAAGAGATTTAAACATATGTTTAAACCTGGCAATGAGTGGATGATTGAAGAATTCCAAAAAGAAGTTGATAGACGTTGGGAAGAGCTTTTAGCTTTGGAAGAAATGAGTAATAAAGAATAATTTTTTTCCATTGGGGACAGACCCTTTCACAAAAGGGTCTGTCCCTTTTGTGAAAGGGTCTGTCCCCAATGAAAAAAGAACTGTCCCAAATAAAAAAAATAGCAAGAAACCACTTGCTAATTTTTTATTTTTCTTTATTAAAATAATTGATTAAATATTCTATCGTCATTTTATCTTCTTTATTTAAATTTTCGTAGCCACATAGCCCATATTCTAATATTTTATTTTCCTTTATATTTAAATATTTGCTAAAAATTTGATCTAAACTTGTGTTATATAGGTTGCAAATTTTTATTAAAACTTCATAAGAAGGTTTTGCTCTGTCTTGTTCAATATCTCCTATATATCTTGTAGATACTTCAATTTCCTCTGCCATTTTTTCTTGGGTATAACCATTGCTTTTTCTTAGTTTTTGAAGTACTTCTCCGATTTTTATTGTGCTTGATTTTCTCATTTATTTATCACCTTTTCTTTTTTGTATCATATTACCAAATTTTTGGTTTTTTATAAAGGAAATATTATCTCGCCTAGCTTATTTTTAATTCCTGTTTTTTAAATATTCTTGTAACATTTCATTTAGTTTCTTTTGCTCTGCTTTTATCGTTTCTTTGGGTTTGTTTTCTTCGATTTGTTTTTTTAGTATATTTATTTGTGTTCTTATTTCTTCACTTGTAATTTCCATTTTATACCTCACCTCTTCTTTAGTTTTTCCTTTTATTTCATTTTTATACATTTTTTGAGTTTTTTTTTGAATTAATTTCTTTTTGTTTTAATTTTTAGAATTAATTTTTAATTTGATTTAGTATATTTAATGGTACTATTTTTTTGATTTTTTGTCAATATCTTTTAGAGCTAAAAAAACAAAAGTCCGTAATAAATCTATTGACAAATTTTACAAAAATATTGAGACAGAAAAACTTTCGCTCTTCCGCCTCAACTATTGAGATTCAGCTCAATTGAATAATTGAAATAAATCATCCTACTTACTTTTGAATTACCAACTTATCCCCTTCACAATCAATAACCACTTTACTAGAAGGCAAAATATCCTGTTTCAATATACTTTCTGCAATCAAAGTCTCCAACTTCTTTGTAACAAACCTTTTAAGTGGTCTTGCTCCATAAACTTGGTCATAACCATTTTCAATCAAATAATCTTTTGAACTTTGCGTCAATTCCAAGGTTATATGCTTATCTTCCAACCTTTTTTCTAGGTCTTGAATTAATAGCTCTAAAATTTTCGTAACTTCCGCTTTTTGCAAAGGTTTATAAAATACAATTTCATCCAAACGATTTAAAAATTCTGGTCTGAAACTTTGCTTTAATAATGCATTTACCTTTTCTTTGGCTTCTTCCGAAATCTCTCCGTTTTCACCGATTCCTTCTAATATATAGTTAGACCCTAAATTGGAAGTTAAAATAATAATGGTATTTTTAAAATCTACGGTCCTTCCTTGTGAATCTGTTATACGGCCATCATCTAATACTTGTAATAAAATATTAAATACATCTGGATGGGCTTTTTCTACTTCATCAAAAAGGATAACAGAATATGGTTTTCTTCTTACCGCTTCTGTAAGCTGTCCCCCTTCTTCATAGCCAACATATCCTGGAGGGGCACCAATTAATCTAGATACCGAATATTTTTCCATATATTCTGACATATCAATTCTTATCATATTATGTTCATCATCAAATAAGCTTTCTGCTAAGCTTTTTGCAAGTTCTGTTTTTCCAACTCCGGTAGGTCCTAAAAATAGGAAAGAACCGATTGGCTTTTTCGGGTCACTAATTCCTGCTCTTGACCTCATAATTGCTTCTGATACCTCTTCTACTGCTTCATTCTGACCAATCACTCTTTTGTGAAGAATATCTTTTAGATGTAAGATTTTTTCTCTTTCTCCCTCCATTAATTTGGTTACTGGTATTCCGGTCCATTTGGATACTACTTTTGCAATTTCTTCTTCTGTTACTTTATTTCTTAGTAAAATATTTTCTTTTTGACCTTCTTCTGCTTCTTCTTTTTCTAGTTCTTTTTGCAGATTTGGTAATTTTCCATATCTTAGTTCTGCTACTTTATTTAAGTCATAATTTCTTTCTGCTTGCTCAATTTGACCATTTGTTTTTTCGATTTCTTCTCTTAGTTTTTGTACTTTTTCAATGGATTGTTTTTCATTTTCCCATTTTGCTTTCATAGAATTGAATTTGGTTTTTAGTTCTGCTTTTTCTTTTTGAATTTCTTCTAATCTTTGTTTCGAAAATTCGTCTTTTTCTTTGCTAAGTGCGGTTTCTTCAATTTCTAATTGCATAATTTTTCTATATACTTCGTCTAGCTCGGTTGGCATGGATTTCATTTCTGTTTTAATTAAACTACAAGCTTCATCGACTAAGTCAATGGCTTTGTCTGGTAAAAATCTGTCTGATATATAACGGTTAGATAAAGTTGCAGCTGCAATTAAACTATTATCTGATATTTTTACGCCATGATAGACTTCATATCTTTCTTTGATTCCTCTTAAAATAGATATCGTATCTTCTACACTTGGTTCATCTACCATAACCGGTTGAAATCTTCTCTCTAAAGCTTGGTCTTTTTCGATGTATTGGCGATATTCATTTAAAGTAGTTGCTCCAATACAGTGTAATTCTCCTCTTGCTAGCATTGGTTTTAATAAGTTTCCGGCATCCATGGCACCTTCTGTTTTTCCTGCTCCCACAATGGTGTGTAATTCATCAATAAATAGGATGATTTTTCCTTCACTTTTTTTAACTTCTTGTAAGACTGCTTTTAGTCTTTCTTCAAATTCTCCTCTATATTTAGC
>CALXRH010000110.1 GCA_944390625.1 uncultured Clostridia bacterium | reverse complement strand
ATTTATTTTTATTTTATCAATATTTTAAAAAAAATAAAAATTATAATAAAATATTAAAAAATAATTTAGAATATATTCAATTTTTAAAAATGCCAGAAAAAATAAAAAAAGAAAATATTCAAAAATTATATGGAAATAAATTAAATACGAGTGTATCAAAATTAGAAACTTTTAAATCATGTCCTTATGAATATTTTTTACAATATAGTTTAAAAATAAAAGAAAAAGAAGAATTAAAAATAAAAAATTTAGATACAGGTACTTTTATGCATGAAGTAATTAATTCTTTTTTTGAAGAATTAAATAAACAAAAAATCAATGTAAAAAATATAGAAAAAGAAAATATAGAAAAAATAATTCATAAAATAATTGATGAAAAATTACAAAATAGCAAAAATTATATATTTATTGCAACTGAAAAATATAAATTATTAGTAAAAAGATTAAAACGAATTATTATAAAAGCCATTGAATATATTATTTTAAGTATAAAAGCAAGTGATTTTGAAATAGCTGGAACAGAGGTATCATTTGATGAGAAAAGCGGAAAATATAAACCAATCAAGATAGACTTAGAAAATGGAAAAAAAATAGAAATTGTAGGAAAAATAGATAGAATCGATTTAGCAAAAGATGAGAATCAAAAATATATCAGAATTATTGATTATAAATCATCTGTAAAAGACATTGATTTTACCAATATTTATGCAGGCCTGCAATTACAGTTAATTACTTATTTAGATGCTATGTGTAAAATAGAAGATTTTATACCAGCTGGAATTTTATATTTTAATTTATTAGAACAGATGATAAATTCAGATAAAAAATTAACAGAAGAAGAAATAGAAGAAAAAATAAAAAATAACTTTAAAATGAAAGGATTAATTTTAGCAGATGTAAAAATAGCAAAAATGCAAGACAATGGTTTAATGCCATCTACAGCATCAAAAATAATTCCTGCTTATCTGGATAAAGAGGGCAATTTAAGTCCTAAAAAAAGTAGTATCGCAACAAAAGAAGAATTTGAGAAATTACAAAAATATGTAAATAAAACGATAAAAGAAATTGCAGATGAAATTTTAAATGGAAATATCGCCTTAAAACCATA
Organism: uncultured Clostridia bacterium; assembly: GCA_944390625.1. Classification (GTDB taxonomy): domain Bacteria; phylum Bacillota; class Clostridia; order TANB77; family CAG-508; genus CAG-269. Next base: position 8,484 of record CALXRH010000110.1, on the reverse strand, counting down.
CTATAAAAATAAAAAAACACCTTGTGAATATTGTACTTATAAAAATATGTGTGGATTTAATTCGGGAATTTTTAAAACAGAATATCGATTTATTAATAAAAAAACAAAAGAAGATATTTTGGGGATGTAGTTAAAAAAATATTAAAAATATTTTATAAGGAGATTATCATATGGATTTATCAAATAAAATTGTTTCTCATATTAAAAATGGAAATCAAGAATTTTTACAATTTAAAAAATTACAAAAATATGCAGATATAATTTCTCATGCCTATTCGATCGGAATTGATAAAAATTACAGAACTTTTAAAGCAAACAAAATGCCACTAGCAAAAGAAGACTATGAAAAAAATATGAGTCAGTATCAAAGTTTATGTGAAGCAAATGATTTAGATTATAAAAATCTAATAAAAGCTAATCAAGCTCATACCGATCATATTGTAAAAATAGAAGAAATAAAAAAGAATGACACAATTGATTTTAACCAGCCTTGTGATGGTTTAGTGACAAACAAAAAAAATATAATACTTACTACAACAAATGCGGATTGTATTTTACTATTATTTTTCGACCCAGAAAAACGAGTAATAGCCAATGTTCATTCTGGATGGAAAGGCACCCTTCAAGAAATTTCTGTAAAAGCAGTTCACAAAATGGAAGAAGAATATGGGTGTAATCCAAAAGATATCATTGTTTGCATTTGCCCAAGTATCCGAAAATGCCATTTTGAAGTAGATCAAGATGTCTATGAAAAGTTTTACCAACAATTTAAAAAATTAGGAAATACCGAAGCATTTATAACACAAAAAAATAATAAATGGTATATCGATACGGTATTTATCAATAAGAGCATTTTAAAACAAGCAGGAGTCTTAGAAGAAAATATAGAAGACTGTGGTATTTGCTCAGTATGTCACAAGGACCAAATCCATTCTTTTCGAGCAGAGGGGGAAGGATATGGTTTAGCTACAGCAATTATTTCCCTAAGATAATCGGAAAGTAAGGAGAAAAAAATGATACCAAATAAGTTAAAAAAAGGAGATACGATTAGTGTAATTGCTCCATCTAATCATGTACAAGAAGATGATATACAATATTTGAAAAAAACAGAGGAGATGTTTGGCGCAAAAGGAATCCATGTGATTTATGGAAAAAATATAGACTCAAATACACTTGGATATGGTCCAACCCCTATCGAAAAGGCAGAAGATTTAAAGGTAGCTTTTGAAAATAAAAACATACAAGCTATCTTTTGTGCAAAAGGGGGAGAAAATTCAAATGCTTTATTTGAATACATAGATTACGAATTAATTAAGAAAAATCCAAAAATCTTTTGCGGATTTAGTGATTCGACGTTTTTAATAGATATGATTTATGAAAAAACAGGCTTAACTACTTTTTATGCTTCAACCTTTAAAGCTATTTCAGATTGGGATTCTCCAGCTGTATTTGAAAACATTATTCAACGATTCATGGAAGGAAATACTCAATTAATCGGGAAAGATGAAAAAGTAGAAACCATTCAAAAAGGTATTTGTGAGGGAATTTTAATGGGAGGAAATTTAAATTGTCTTAGGGAAATGGTATGTGGAAAATATTTTCTGAACTTTCAAGATAAGATTTTGTTTATAGAAGATTTTGGAGAAGAATCCAACCCGAAATTTATCAGTAATTTTCTATATTATATGAAACAAAATGATGTATTTTCTAAAATCAAGGGACTATGGATTGGAAGCTATGAACATGAAAGTGGTATAAAACTTGCAAAAATCGTAAAAGATGTATTGGGAAATGAATATAGTTTTCCTATGATTCAATCAGAAAATTTTGGGCATATTCCTAAGAAACAAGTGATACCAGTAGGGGTAAAGGCAAAAATTGATACAAATAAGGAAGAAAAAATCGTTCTTTTAGAAAAATGTGTTAAGTAATAATAAAGCAAAAAAATCCATAAAAAGTATGGATTTTTTTTTATATACCTGATATAATAAAAATACTTTAAATTTGGAGAGGATAAAAATGATTTTTAAAGATTATTACAAAATACTAGAACTAAAGACAAATAAAGTATCTTCAGAAGAAGTTAAAAATGCTTATAGACTAGCTGTGAAAAAAAATCATCCAGATTTAAATGTAGAAGATAAGCTAGCTGAGGAGAAAATTAAAGATATCAACGAGGCATATAGAATCTTATCAGATTCTTCTGCCAAAAGAAAATATGATAGAATTTGGACTAGAAATAGTATGCAAGCAAAGCAAAGACAATACAAAGAAGAAAATCAAAAAACAAATTCAGCTTTTGGAGAATTCTTTCATATGTTTTTCGGAACGATAGAAAACACAAAAGAAAAAAGAGAAAATAAAGTAGAAAAGACTCCGATTAAAGGAGAAAACATAGAAACCAGTATAGATGTTGACATAGAAGAAGTTTTTTACGGACTAGATAAAAAAATATCATTAAGAACCGTTGATGGAAAAATGAAAGTATTTACGGTATCCATACCAGCTGGTTTGCATAATGGCGAAAAAATAAGGTTGTTAGGCCAAGGCAAAGAAGGTATCGCTGGTGGAAAAAACGGAGACTTATTTATAAAAGTAAACATTAAAGATAATGAAAAATTCACCCTAAGAGGAAATGATTTATATACCAATTTATATTTAACGCCTTGGGAAGCGGCATTAGGAACAAGGACAACCGTATATTCCATAGACGAAGGAACAGTTGTATACATACCAGAAGGAATTGAAACTGGAGAAATACTTAAAATTTCAGGAAAAGGATACAAAGATGGCAAAGGAAGTAGGGGAGACTTAATTGTAAAAGTTAATATCATGGTACCAAAAAATCTAAGCCAAGAAGAAAAAAAATTATTTGAAAAATTAAGTGCAGTATCAACTTTTAACCCTAGAAAATCATAGAATTCCTAAGCAACTATTGACATAATACTGGAAAATTGATATAATAATAATTGGCGGTTATACAAAGGATATTCTATGTTATAAAAATCATAGAAAATGGAGGAAAATAAAATGGAATCATGGAAAGGAAAACATTTTAGTATCACAGATCCAAAAGGAGTGAATACCGTTATTTATGAGGTATACAAAACACATAAAGAATATTTAGATAAATATCCTAAATATACGGTTGAAAGATTGCGCTCAACGGAACAAATAGTAGGAGATTTAAAGAAAAAAACTTTTTATGTAGAAGATCCGCAAGACAAGGGAAACCAATTAGTCATATTTTCTTTTGCCAAAGAAAAGGTGGTTATTAATAATGGTTTGCTTATTAATGATGAGGTTAGAATTTCTAAAAAACCTGTGCCATTCAAGTTTAATACAATCTATTCAGAAGAAGCAACAGAATTGAAAGACTTTAAATATACACCAAACTTAAAAAGGGCCATAACCATCATTGACCCAGAAACTACAGAAGAGATAAAACCGGTTCTTTACTATGATGAAGACACGGATGAGGTTAAAGGAAAATGCAAACTAAAACCATATAAATCTTATTTCTCGTTTGAGATAAGAGATGATAAAAAATAAGGAGGAACCCTAAATGACTGAAAAAGAACGAATAGCACTAACCAAGATTAAGGAAGTTGAGAAAGAATTTAAACTAAGAAGTACACGTAGAGCTCCACTTTCAGGAGAAGAAAAATTACCTCCAATTAGTGCTATGCAAATAGATAAGAACCAATTAAAAGAACTAGAGGTTTTAAATAGCAAAGAGGCAAAAGTAGCGGAGTTAGATACACCAATTCCTGCAAAAGATTATGATAAAAGAGAAAAAGCAGGAAAGAAAACAAGTCAAAAAATCAGCGAGGAAACAACAAGAGACTAACAAAAGAAATGGGTGATGAATATGAATTATAAATTAGAAGGAGCCTTAAAAAAAGGAAAAACAACTATTATTGTAGCAGTGGTACTATGGTTATTATTAGCCATAGTATTTGTCATGCCATTCACCTGTGGAAACTATCAAGTGGAACTTTTAGGAAGATTTGATGGAAATGCTTATTTATCGGTATTTGGAAAAGCAGCAACCAATCCGGCACTAGGGTTTGGATCGATTTTAGAGAGACATTTAGTAGGAAATTACATAAAAAATTTATTTGGATTTACCCTATTTTATGCTGTAATTGTAGTATTTGCAGTCATCAGACTCATGCCAAAACACAGATATGATGACATTGAACATGGTTCTAGTGACTGGAGTGAAAATGGTGAACAATATCAAGTTTTAAGCAAAAAATCAGGAATCATACTAGCAGAAAATAACTACTTACCATTGGATAAAAGAGGAAATGTAAATGTACTTGTTGTCGGAGGTTCTGGTTCTGGTAAATCAGCATCCTACTCTATCCCAAATGCTTATCAAATGCTTGGTTCGTATGTATTTACAGACCCAAAAGGAGAACTATATGATAGAACAGCAGGATTTTTAAAACAAAATGGTTATAAAATAAAAGTCTTAAACTTAGTGCATCCGCAGTATAGTGACGGATATAACCCATTAATGCATGTATCGTCCGAAGTGGATGTAGACGTTATTGCCAATACCATTGTAAAAGGTCAAAAAACAGAAGGTGGAGGTTCTGATCCATTCTGGGACGACTCAGCAGAAATGTTACTAAAAGCATTAATTTATTATTTAATGGCAACAAGACCAGAAGAAGAGCAAAACCTAGCAAGCTGTGCGGAACTGGTTAGAGCAGCCAACACGAACGGAGGAAGCAATCTACTTACAGAACTTATGAGTCAACTTCCTTATGACCACCCTGCAAGAATGAACTATAAATCCATCGAAATTGCACCAGAAAAAACCTATAGTTCTATCTTAAGTACACTTCAATCCAAACTAGGAAAATTCGATTCCAAAGAAATAGCAGAACTTACTTCAACCGATACCATCAATTTTGAAGAAATCGGAACAGAAAAAACAGCAGTATATGTTATATCATCTGATACACATGGTGCTTATGACTTCTGACTTACCATATTTTTCGCACAAATGATTCAACAACTATATGATTTTGCAGATAACAATGGTGGTAGACTAAAAGAACGTACTTATTTTATACTAGATGAGTTTTCTAATATAGGAAGAATACCAGATTTTGATAAAAAAATATCTACCTCCAGAAGTAGAGGAATTTCATTTAGTGTTATTTTACAAAACTTAGACCAGTTAGAAGCAATTTATGAAAAGGCTCATGAAACCATAATCGGAAACTGTGATACCCACATATTTTTAGGAAGTAATTCGCAAAAAACAGTAGAATATTTCTCAAAAGCATTAGGGGAAAAAACAATTTCACGTGAAAATATATCGGTAAATAGAGATCGAGAACATAGAAGAACAGGAACGAGTGACTCAGATCAAATTATGGCAAGAGCATTAATGACACCAGATGAATTAAGAAGAATGGACAATGATTTGTGTATCATCTTCGAAAAAGGAATTAGACCAGTAAAAGCAAAGAAATTCTATTATTTTAAAAAGCCAATGGCAAAAGAATTAGCAAAATATGAAATTAGCCATAATGATATTGGTGAAATAGAAAGAGGAACTTGGAGGAAATATAACCCTTACAATCCATATGTCGAAGAAGATGACAAAAATAAAGTAAATGATTTAAAAATAGAATCATTAGATGATTTATTTGAAGATGATTTAGAAGAAAAAAAGGAAGAAAAAGATACAGTTTTTGCAACAGCTCAAAATAATGAGGAAATGAAAACATCTGTCCAAAATTTATTAAATGAAGATGATGCACCAATTCTTCCGATGAGTTCTGAACCAGAAGATGAATATGACTTACAAAAAGAACTAGAAGCTAAATTTGATGAATTATTTGGACCAATTGATGATGATAATAATTAATTTTCAAAAAATAAAGAGAATTTAGTAAAAAAGAGTAAATTTTATTTTACAAAATTTACTCTTTTTACAGTATGGCTATTGTTTTAAACCAGAAAACGTAGTATAATAATAGATGTTTTAAAGAAAGGAAGAAATTTTTATGTTTGAGAAATTAGAGCTAGTAGAAAAAAGATATGAAGAGTTAAATTCACAAATCAGTGACCCGAAAATAATTGCTAACACAAATGAATGGAGAAAATTAGTCAAAGAACATAGCTCCATGGAAGATGTTGTACTAAAATATAGAGAATATAAAGAGGTTCAAAACAACATGAATGAGGCAAAAGAAATGCTAGAAGACCCAGAAATGAAGGAGTTAGCTGAAGAAGAATATTATACATCAAAAGAAAAGATAGCCAAAATAGAAGAAGAACTTAAAATATTATTAATACCAAAAGATCCAAATGATGATAAAAGTGTTATATGTGAAATAAGAGCTGGTGCAGGAGGAGAAGAAGCAGCTTTATTTGCAGGAACATTATTTCGAATGTATGGCATGTATGCAGAAAGAAAACATTGGCAAGTTGAAATACTAAACGAAAATGCTACGGAATTGGGTGGATACAAAGAAATATCCTTTATGGTTACTGGAAAAGGTGCTTATAGTAGACTAAAATTCGAGAGTGGAGTACACAGAGTACAACGTGTGCCAGACACAGAAAGTAGTGGTAGAATTCACACTTCAACTGCGACGGTTGCGGTACTTCCTGTTGTAGAAGATGTAGAAATAGACATTAACCCAGCAGATATCAAAATGGAAGTATTTAGATCCTCAGGAGCAGGAGGACAACACATTAACAAAACCTCTTCAGCCGTAAGATTAATCCACATTCCGACAGGATTAGTTGCAGAATGTCAAACACAAAGATCACAGCTTCAAAATAGAGAATATGCCATGAACATGTTAAAATCCCGATTATATGATATTGAAAAACAAAAACAAGATAGTCAAATTGCCAATGCCAGAAAATCTCAAGTAGGTTCTGGTGACAGAAGTGAAAAGATTCGTACATACAATTATCCGCAAGGAAGAATTACAGACCACAGGATTGGATTTAGTATCTATCAGATGGAAAACTTTTTAAATGGCGATTTAGATGAAATGATTAATAACTTAATTGCAGCAGATAGAGCTGAAAAGTTAAAAGGTGATGAAGAATAATATTTTTGGGGACGGAGCAAAAAAATATATTTTTCCTCTGTCCCCAAAATATAAGAAATAAAAAATGATAACTAAATTGAGCTATACTCCAAGAAGTAGAGTTCAATTTAGCTATCATTTTTTTAGATTTTAGGACAAATTTTCATCAGACAAAGCATTGAATAAAGCAATATTGATAATTTTGTTTAGAGAAATATTATATTCTTTTTTTAATTCTACAATACCATTATAAAGACTTTTTCTTATTAAAAAAGTACGAGGAACGGTAATTTCATTTTTATCTCTTTTATATAAATCAAGTTTTTGATTATTGATTAAATATTCTAAACAAGTATTTACTAATTTATTAATAGACGCATCATATTTTTCATTACTCAATTTTTCTAATTTTTCATATAAATTTATATCTATTTCATATGTCCTACTAATTAATTCTTCTCTAGGAGGATAAATTGAAAATATAGACATATTATCACCTCTTTTCTTTTTAAATATATCAATTAAAGCAATTTTAATTAATCACTTTAAACATTGTATTATACAATTAAAATAAATATAAAATACAATTAAAATGATTGACAATAAAAATATCTTATGATAATATAAATTTGGTATAAGAAAAAAGACACACCCACAAATGGTATATTTTTTCAAAAAAAAGAAATACTAAAAAACGGAGGGAAAAAGAGATGAATTTAAATCAAGAAGTACAGAAAGATAAAGAAAAGGGAATTACACTTATTGCGTTAGTTGTAACCAATAGCAGTAGCTATATGTGTTTTATCAGTACCAGGAGAACCAATTAAGAAAACTTTTTTCTTTGCTATTTTCCTACATAAAATTAACATTAAATTTTTTAAAAGTGCAAAAATTGCACTTTAGAAGAACAAGCAATTATAAATATATTAAAAGTAAATCAAACAACCACACAAGAAGAAATAGCAAATCAAATAAATAAATCCGTAAGAACGGTTAAAACATATATGGCAGGAATGCAAGAAAAGGGATTAATAAAAAGAAAAAATGGCAAGAAAAATGGAGAATGGCAAGTAAATGTATAATTGTATAATATGATAAAAGCTGAGGATATTGTTAAATTAAGAAAAAAATATGACATTTCACAAAGAGAATTAAATTCACATATAAGATAAAAAATAAAACAAAACAATTGACAAACACCAAAAAAAGAGTTAATCTATTTACATAAGATAAAAATAATAAGAGACAAGTAAAATAGAAAATATCTTAAAAGAGAATGTTAGCCATAGGCTGAAAGCTAACAAAAGTAAAACTATTTGAAAACTACCTCTTTACATTTCTAGTGAACAAGCTAGACGTTTCGAACACGTTATCATTCGCAAAATTAAGTAAAAAACAAGGATGGAACCGC
>CALXRH010000109.1 GCA_944390625.1 uncultured Clostridia bacterium | reverse complement strand
AAAAGTAAAAAGAACAACATCAGGAAGAAGACACCTACTTGCAAATAAAACACAAAGACAAAAATTAAATAGCAGACGCCCAGGAGCTTATTCTGATAAAACATGTGAAAAAACAATCAAAAAATTATTACCATATGGTAACTAAATTAGAGAAAGGAGTAACCGAAAATGGCAAGAGTAAAAACAGCAAAAATAACAAGAAGAAGACATAAAAAAGTTTTAAAACAAGCTAAAGGATATTATGGTGCAAAACATTATCGTTTTAGAAATGCTAACCAAGCAGTTTTAAAATCTTTATCTTATGCCTATGTAGGAAGAAAAGATAGAAAGAGTGATTTTAGAAAATTATGGATAGCAAGAATTAATGCTGCAGCAAGAATGAATGGAATAACATACAGCAAATTAATCGCAGGACTAAAAAAAGCAAATGTTACCATCAACAGAAAAATGCTAGCAGAAATTGCTGTAAGTGACGAAAAAGCATTTACAGAAATCGTAAATATCGCAAAGAAAGCTTAAAAATAAAGAAAACAACCTTTATGAAATTACCCATCTATTCTAGACAGTGGTAAAAGTAAAGGTTGCTTTTTGTTAAATAAAAAAAGACAAGGAGAAAATCAAATGAAAATTTTAATCAAAAATGCTACTTTAATTTCTATGAGCAAAAAAGACTTAGAGCCAATCCAAAAAAATAGAGACATTTTAATTGAAAACAATAAAATAACGAAAATACAAAAAAATAGCAAAGAAACAGCAGAAAAAGTAATAGATGCAACAGATAAAATTGTTATGCCAGGCCTTATCAACACCCATAGCCATATTCCAATGAGTCTATTTCGTGAAACCGTAGATGGACTCATCACACAAGATTGGCTAACTAAAAAAATATGGCCAATGGAAAGCAAATTAACAGAGGAAGATATCTATTTTGCATCTATGCTTTCCTATTTAGAAATGATTACTTCTGGAACAACAACTGCTAATGATTTTTATTTTATGCAAGAACCAATTATAAAAAGTGCCTTAAAAGCAAAAATAAGATTACAAGTAACCACCACCCTAATGGATGCAAACGGAGAAGGAGAAAATAGACTAAGGGAATTAGAAGAAAATATAGAAAAATATCAAGGAAAATATGACACAATCACTTTCAATGTGGGAATACATAGTTTATATACCAATAGTAGAGAATATTTGCAAAAAGGAATTGAAATAGCGAAAAAATACAAATTACCAATTCAAATGCACTTTTGTGAAAATGCCCAAGAAGTAGAAGATATTAAACGATTGTATCAAGTAAAAAGTCCAGTAGATGTTATCGAAACTTATTTTAAAGAAATTCATTTATTATTAGCACATGGTGTAAAGTTAACAGAAAAAGAAATAGGAAGACTAGCTAAATTAAATGTTTTTATGGCACATTGCCCTGTTAGTAATCTAAAACTTGGATGTGGAATTGCTCCCATCTCTAAAATGCAAAAAGAAAATGTATGTGTATCACTAGGAACCGATGGGCAAGGCAGTGGAAGCAATTTAGATATGTTTGAAACGATGAAAATAGCAGCACTTCTTCAAAAAGGATTTTTAGAAGATCCTTTGCAACTTCCTGCCTATGAAGTTTTAAAAATGGCAACCATTAATGGAGCAAAAGCATTAGGACTAGAAAATCAAATTGGTTCCATTGAAGAAGGAAAGCTTGCCGATTTAATTATTTTAAATTTAAACCATACACCGATGACCAACCCTCATAACAATATTTTAGCAGAAATCGTCTATAATGTGAAAGCTGTAAATGTTGAAACAACGATTGTAAATGGCGAAATATTGATGGAAAACAAGAAGTTGTTAATTGATGTTAATCCACAAGATATTTATAAAAAGTGTGAAGAGATTATCCATCAAATTCAATATAAGGGGGGAAAATCGAATGAGTAAAATATTAATCATAGCAGCAATGGCTGATGTAGAATTAAACTTTTTAATAAAAAGACTAGAACAACTTAAAACAGAAAAGACCAATCTTTGTACCTTTTATTTAGGAAAAATAGCTCAAAAGGATATTATTTTATGTGATGCAAAAGTAGGCTTAATTAACACAGCAGCAGCTATAACACTTGCAATCGAAAAATATCAACCAGATTATATCATAAACCAAGGATGCGGTGGAGGATTTGGAAAAAATATACATCAATCAGATATTGTTGTAGGAACAGAATGTATCAATATAACTTCCATTATGACAAAATATAAAGAAGAGGGGCAAGGATATAGCTTAGATGATTGGGATTTTATCAATTATTTGGCAGGAGAAAAAGACCGTTTAGTTCCGCAAAAGGCAAGTGAAGAATTGATTGAAAAAGTAAAAAAGATAGAACCTAGTTACACACAAGGAAAAATTCATTATGGTGTGATTGGAAGTGGAGATATTTGGAATAAAGAATGTGACTGGATGCTTCATTTAAACCAAAAATATCATATTCTCTGTGAAGATATGGAAGGAATTGCTGTCTATACAATAGCCAATCAATACCATATTCCAACTATCGATATTCGAGTCATTTCAGACAATGAAATATTAAAAGAAGAGTATGACAGAAATATTAGTTTAAAAGCACAAGAATTTACGATGAATTTATTAGAAATATTCTAATTTTGTAGAATATTTCTTTTTTTCTACAATAAGAAAAGACAAATTTTTTAAGTTAGAAGTAGTAAAATAGACCTAGGTGAGACAATGACAATTTACATAGATGTATTATTTTTAGAAAATTTTATTTTAAATTTTATCATTTTGTATGCAACAGGAGTGATTGCAAAAACAAAAGTAAAATTTTTAAAAATCACGCGGTGGAAGTGTTTTAGGAGCCATTTATGTAGTAATATCTTATTTAGTACAAAATAATCTATATTGGAATTTTATTCTAAAAATCCTATTATCCATTGTTATGGTTTATTTAGCATTCACGCCAAAAACATTAAAAGAAATGCTAAAAATGATGGTATTTTTCTACTTAACTTCATTTGTTTTTGGAGGAGCTGCCTTAAGCGTAATCTACATGGTAAACACCGGAAAAATATCGATTCAAAATGGTATGATAATAGGAAGTTACACATTAAAAACAATTCTAATCGGCGTCATAATCGCATTTATCGTTGTCATTTTAGCGTTTAAATTGGTAAAAGCAAAATTTTCTAAAAAAGACTTATTTTGCCCAATTAACATAAAAATTAACGGAAAAGAAATCAAAACCATAGCCATGTTAGATACAGGAAATTTGCTAAAAGAGCCAATTACCAATATACCGGTTATTGTAGTAGAACATACACTTTTACAGGATGCTGTTCCAAAAGAAATTTTAGATAACATAGAAAAAATATTAGGAGGTGATTTAGAGGAAATTCCAGAAAATATCAAAAACGAATATATGTCAAAACTAAAAGTGATACCATTTACCTCTTTAGGAAAGCAAAATGGAATGCTATTAGGATTAAAGGCTGATGGACTAGAATTAGAAGAAACAGAGGGAGTAAAAAAAGTGGATAAAATAATGATTGGGATGTATAACAAAAAACTTAGTAAAAAAGAGGAATACAGTGCTTTATTAGGAATTGACGTATTAAACTAAAAATTGCCCCATGGGGACAAAAGCAGAAAGGAGGAAGCTTTGTTACAAAATAGCAAGGCAAAAAAATATGAATTTGGTAGACATACTAAAAAGCAATGTAAATTCACTCTACGTGAAATATATAAAAAACGAAGAAGTTTTTGAAGAACCGATTTTTTACATAGCAGGAGCACAAACACTCCCACCGCCACTTCCAGAAGAAGAGGAGCAACTGTACATACAAAAATTATCTGAGGAAGATAATTTAGAAGCAAGACAAATTTTAGTAGAAAGAAACTTAAGACTGGTTGTTTATATTGCCAAAAAATTTGAAAACACAGGTATTGGAATTGAAGATTTAATATCCATTGGAACAATAGGTTTAGCCAAAGGAGTTAACACCTTTAAAGCAGACAAAAACATAAAACTAGCAACTTATGCTTCCAGATGTATCGAAAATGAAATCCTTATGTATCTAAGAAGAACCAACAAACTAAAAGGGGAGGTATCGTTAGATGAGCCATTAAATAAAGACCAAGATGGAAATGAATTATTACTATCTGATATTTTGGGAACAGAAAGTGATGTTACATCTAGAAATATTGAAGATGAAGTGGACAAAACTTTGTTAAAGGCATCGATTGGCAAATTAAATGCAAGAGAAAAGAATATTATGGAAATGAGGTTTGGTTTGAAAAATGGTGGTAATGAAAAAACACAGAAGGAAGTAGCAGATGAATTACGGTATTTC
>CALXRH010000108.1 GCA_944390625.1 uncultured Clostridia bacterium | reverse complement strand
CAAAAGGGACAGACCCTTTTGTGAAAGGGTCTGTCCCTTTTGCGAAAAGAACTGTCCCTTTTGCGAAATTAAAATAATATAATGTCAATGGCAAGCCCAATGATTGTTCCCAAACTTTTGTACATTTTAGCATTTTTACTGCTTTCTTCTTCTGCATTTTTTATTTGTGTTTTAAGCAATAGCTGGAATTGATTTATTTCACTCATTTGTCCTTCTATATCGGTTTTTCCAAGTACATTTCCTAGACTTTTAATTAAATGTATGTCTTCTGTTTTTAAATTCAAGAAAAATGTTTGCTCTGAAATGGCTTCGCTCCATGCAATTTCAAATTTTTTATTTGTTAATTTTTGTGCCGTTTTTGAAAATATCGCTGTTATTCCTGAATTTTCTTTGATGTTTCCTATTTCTTCCAAAATTTCTCCTAACGGTTTATGGGTAAATTTTATTTTGTTTTGTAAAATGTTGATTAAATTGGATAAACTTAATAATTCTCTTGCTCGATCTGAATATTTTTTGGAAAGTAAAAATCCTACGCTTGTACTTCCTGTTAATATTAAAATTAAAAATATATATCTAAAAAATTCCATAATTCACCTCTTTATATATATATGCATTCTAGAAAATTTTAGAACAACTTTTTTGCAAAACGAAAAGGTTCTTTTACGAAATCTCCATCACTTCTTTTTCTCTTCCTTTTCGATTAGCATCTAGTATAATTACTTTTTTGATTAGTTTGTTATCCATTAGTCTTTTTAAATTTATATTTTGTAAAACTTCTTCAACTGTTGCAGCATGAGCAGTAAATATACCTTTGATACCACTACATACTGCTCTTTCAATCGCTTCTATGTCCTCCTTGCTTCCGATTTCGTCACATACTATAATTTGTGGTGACATGGACCTGATTAACATATTAATTCCAATTGGTTTTGGCACATTGTCTATTACATCTGAGAAATTTCCTATATCATTTTGTGGAATTCCTTTGTACATAGCTGCTATTTCACTTCTTTCGTCAACAATACCACAAATTTTAGGCGAAAAGTTTATTTCTGGAATACCGATTGGCTATTTTTCTTACTAAATCTCTTAATATCGTCGTCTTTCCGAGCTCCTGGAGATGAAGCAATCAGGGTATTAAATATGGTATCATTTTGTATATCAATTACATATTTTAAAATGGAATTTGATACTTCTTTTATTTGTCTTGCTATTCTAAAGTTTAAACTTGATATGTAGTTCATATTGATTACTTGTCCATTTTCTATTACACAAGAGCCAGTTATTCCTACTCTGTTTCCTCCTTTTATGGTTATAAATCCTTCTGCGATTTGTTTTGTGTAGGAATAGATAGATTTTTCACATATATTTTCAAAAGTTTCTGCCATTTCTTGTTTGGTTATTTTATGGTTTAGTCTAATTACTTCTGGTCCTATTTTGATCGTTAAATTTTGATTGGTTCTAAATCTTATTTCTTCCATAAAATCTTCTATATTTTTTTCTTTTATAAACTGAAGTATTTCCTCTTTTATGGATACTGGGAAATATTCGATTACTTCTTTTAGCATTTCTATTACCCTTCCTTTTTTGCAGACATAAAAAGAACACATATAATATTTTTGGTAATATTATATGTGCTCTTTTTAAATTTTAGAACTTTATTTTTAACTTTATTTTTATTCTTCTTCCCAATTGTGATAAACATTCATGACATCATCTAGGTCATTTAGGTTGTCAATTAATCGATTCATTTTTTCTGCTCCGTGTTCATCTAAACTAACCGTTGTAGATGGTACCATTTGAACAGATGCTTCTAAGAATTCTAAACCTAAGCCTTCTAAATTTTCTCGAATTGCTGAGAAGTCTGATGGGGCTGTTAATATTTCATATACATCTTCTTCTACTTTAAAATCTTCTGCTCCAAATTCTAATACTTGCATCATTAAGTCATCTTCTGATAAAGAGCAATTTTCTCTTTCTATGACAATAACTCCCTTTTGACTAAACATGTATGATACACAACCACTTGTTCCTAGGTTTCCTCCTGCTTTATCAAATACATGTCTTACATCTGCTGCTGTCCTATTTCTGTTGTTTGTACTTGCTTCTACAATAACGGCTACTCCGTTTGGTCCATAACCTTCGTAGGTTATTTCTTCGTAACTTTCTGAACTTCCTTCTCCTGATGCTTTTTTGATGGCATTGTTTATGGTATCATTTGGCATATTAGCGGCTTTGCATTTCGCAATTACGTCTTTTAATTTTGAATTTCCTGCTGGATCTGGTCCTCCAGCCTTTACTGCAACGAGTAATTCTCTTCCTAATTTTGTGAATATTTTTCCTCTTGCTGCATCTGCCTTTCCTTTTTTGGCTTGGATATTGCTCCATTTACTGTGTCCTGACATTTTCTTTCCTCCTTTTAATTTATAATTTTAACACATCTTTTTTGTTTTGTGTAGTATTTTTTAATAATACTATATCATAATATTTTTTATTTATTTTTTTTCATTTCTTTTAGCAGCATTTTTTGTTCCTCTGATATTCGATATGACTCCCTCATTTTTTGTAATGTTTTTTGATAAGTAAATTTATTTAAATGATTATTTCCACTTAAATATTTCATTGCCTTTTCATGATATCGAATACCAATCTCTGCTAAACACCAAGCAATTGCCATTTCAGCATAATATTTGTCTGTTTTTATATCGTCTAATGCCATTATTACTTTATCTACATATTCGTCAATTAAGAAGTAATCTAACATCATGATAACGGCAAATCTTATTTCAAATTCTTTTTGAGATTTTATATAAGGGGTAATAAACTCCCAGACAATTTCTAATTCATTGTTTTTTGGTTTTATGGTGGGACAAACCGTATCGGTAATCATCCAACTGTCTATTTTAGGAATATAGTTTTTTATTTGTTCTAATTTAGCTTTTATATCTATTTTTAAACCTGCTATTACAAGTCCTTCTAACACAACTTCCTCTAGATATTCATTCGGTGCATTTTTTAAATATTCTTCTGGATCGTTGGCAATTATTTTTTTAGCTAGTTTTCTTAATATTGGTATTTTTACTCCTAACATTTTTCTTTTGGTATCTGGGCATAATTTTTTATTAAATTCTTTACATTTATCATTTGCATTTTTTGCTAATTCTTCTTTTACATAATTAAGCATTTTTTCTAGTCCTTCCCCTATTTGGTTCTCTTATTTTCTTGTATTTTATTGTATTTCTAATATAATGAAATATGTTTTTTTCGTCCATTTTATATAATTCTTCTAATTCTTGTGGTGTTCCATGTTCTACAAAAACATCTGGATAGCCAAATGTTTTCACAACTACATTTTGAAGCTTCTTTTCTGCAATCAGTTCTTTTACTTCGCTACCTAATCCTCCAATTAATGTGTTGTCTTCTAGGGTTATAACAAATCTTGTTTTTGCTATTGATTTTAAAACAGTATATTTATCAAATGGCTTTAAAAACCTGCTATTTATAACCTCTGCTTTTATTCCAATTTCTTTCAATTTCCTATAAATATTCATTGCCTTACTTACTTGATTTCCAATGGCAACTATTGTTACATCACTTCCTAATGTTAAGGTCTCACATTTTTTATATTGAATATAAGAATGTGTATTAAATTTTTCTTTTGCCTCTCCTCCTCTTGGATATCTGATAACAACTGGTGCTTTTAGTTTTATGGCAAATTCCATCATGTCTTCTAATTCTTTAAAATCTTTTGGTGCCATGATGGTAATATTTGGAATTAGTTTAAAAAAGGATAAATCTAAAATTCCTTGATGAGTCTCTCCGGTCTGCTCCCACAATTCCACTTCTATCGGCACACATAATCACTGGTAATTTTTGTATACAAATATCGTGAATCACTTGGTCATAGGCTCTTTGATAGAAAGATGAATAAATCGGAACAAATGGTATCATTCCTTCTTTTGCAAGTCCTGCTGCAAAGGTTAAAGCATGTTGCTCTGCTATTCCTACATCAAAAAATCGTTCTGGATAAGTTTTGGCAAATTCTGTAAGACCTGTCCCATCTTTCATGGAAGCTGTAATTGCGACTATTTCTTTGTTTTTTTGAGCTAATTGTACTAATTTGTCTCCAAAGGCTTTGGAATAATCTTTGGCCTTTTCTTTTTTTGGTTTTCCTGTATCAATGTCAAATGGAGAAGTGGCATGAAATTTGTCTGGCTCTTTTTCTGCTGGTTCATAACCTTTTCCTTTTTTGGTTAAAACATGAATTAAAACTGGCTCGTCCAATTCCTTTGCTCTTTTAAAAATCAGCTCCATATCTTCTATGTTGTGCCCATCGATTGGTCCTAAGTATTTAAAACCTATATCTTCAAAAAACATTTTAGGAATGATTAATTGCTTGATTCCTTGTTTTGCTCTCCTAATGCATTTGATTAAAAATGGACCTACGCCCGGTATTTTGTCTAAAACTTTTCTTCCAGATTGGTTGGAAATGGTGTAGGTTCTTCTTGCTCTTAATTTACTTAAAAGCATATTGATTCCACCAATATTTTTGGATATGCTCATTTCATTGTCATTTAAAACCACTATTACATCAGTTCCTGAACTTCCTATATGGTTTAAGGCCTCTAATGCCATTCCACCTGTTAATGCCCCATCTCCTATGACTGCCACTACAGAATAATTTTCTTTTTTAATATCTCTTGCTTTTGCCATTCCCATAGCTGCCGAAACAGATGTACTACTATGTCCTGTATCAAAACAATCTGTTTGGGATTCTTTTGTTTTTGGAAAACCTGCTATCCCGTTTAACTTTCTTAATGTTTTTATCGCTTCTTTTCTACCATTTAGAATTT
Source organism: uncultured Clostridia bacterium (assembly GCA_944390625.1). Lineage (GTDB taxonomy): Bacteria > Bacillota > Clostridia > TANB77 > CAG-508 > CAG-269. Next base: position 6,202 of record CALXRH010000108.1, on the reverse strand, counting down.
TATGCACATAAGTTTGATGTCCTACATCCCAAATGATTTTGTCTTTGTTTACATCAAATGCACTTTCTAATGCTAGGGTAAGTTCTACTACACCTAAATTAGAGGCTAAATGTCCTCCGTTTTTTGATACAATTTCGATCATATATTTTCTTAAATCTTTTGCTAATTCTTCTTTTTCTTTTATGGTTAATTTCTTTAAATCTTCTGTATTATTAACCCTTTCTAGCATTTCTATCACCTTTTATTATTTTTTTGCTTCTTCTATCATATAATAAATTTATGTAAATTGCAAGTTTTTTGCCATTATTTGTTGTTAACTTGTACGGTTCACTATAAAAATAAATTTGCGACCCTCAAGTAGTTATTGGTATAAACACTATTTTGTTCCTCGGCTCCCGACGTTGCTAAAGAGCGTATAAACATAGATAAAATGAGCCTCTCACTACATTCTTCGTGCTTCCTCATTTTATCTATATTAATACGCTCTATTAGCAACTCTGGTCACATTCGTCACTACATAGTGTTTATACCAATAACTACTTGAGGGTCGCAAATTTATTTTCATAGTGAACTGTAACATTAACTTGCTAATTTTTTGTAACGTAATTTTTCTGCATATTTTATGGTGACTTCATTGACTTCTCCAGATGATATTCGTGCTATCTCATGGATGACTTCTTGTTCATTTAGCTTTTTTACAATGGTTTGTGTTCTTTCATGGATGATGTTCTTGCTTATAAAATAGTTGTAATCTGCCACTGCTGCTATATTTGGCAAATGTGAAATACATAATACTTGATGGTTTTTAGCTATTTTATTTAATTTTTCTGCTACTGCATTGGCTGCTTTTCCACTGATTCCTGTATCGATTTCATCAAATATTAGAACTGGGGTTTTGTCTGTGTTAGCTAAAACGGTTTTGATTGCTAACATAATTCTTGACATTTCTCCACCAGAAGCAATTTTATTTAATTCTTTTTCGTCTTCTCCAATATTGGTACAAATATAAAATTCGATTTTGTCTTTTCCGGTTTCATAGTATTCTTCTACATAATCTACATGAATATTGATTTTTGCATTTTTCATTTCTAAGTCTTGTAGGTTTTGGTTGATTTTACTAACTAATTTTTTTGCTCCTATTTGTCTTAGTTGATGAATTTGATTTCCTAAATTATCTAAAACTTTTGTAATTTGCTCTTTGTTTTGTTTTAGCTTTCTTATATATTGCTCTAAATTTTCAATTCTGTCTATTTCTTTTTCTACTTCGTCTTTATATTGTAACATTTCTTGAATAGAATTTCCATATTTTCTTTTGAGAGAAAAAATTAAATCTAATCTTTCTTCTACTTCTTTTTGCTCTTCTTCATCAAAATATACTTCTTCTTGATAATCAGCAACATCTCTTGCAATTTCTTGCAATTCATAATAGACACTTTTTAAACGATTTGTTGTTTCTTGGTAGTTACTATCTATCGTTTCTATTTTTTCTATTTTTCTTATGCTATCACTGATTAAATCAATTGCATTTTCTCCAATGGCTAAATTGATTTCATTTAATGTTTTGGCTATTTTTTCAGCATTTTGAATTCTTTTTTGTTTGTTATGTAATTCTTCTTCTTCGCCTTCTATTAATTTTGCTTGTTCTATTTCATTGAATTGATATCTTAATAAGTCTAATTTTCTTTGTTTTTCTTTTTCGTCGCCAAAATTTTCTTTTAGTTCTTTCTTAATTTCATTTAATTTTAAATATTCTTTTTTGTATGCTTCTTTTAATTGATTTATTTCTTTTCCCATAAAATTGTCTAGATATTTGATATGTTCTTTATGATCTAACAGGCTTTGGTTATCGTTTTGCCCATGTATCTCTAACATTTCTTTCATAAATTCTTTTAGCTCGTTTACGGTTACCATTCTTCCATTTATTTTACACATATTTCTGCCATTTGAATTGATTTCTCTTGAAATGATAATATTTCCATCTATAGCGTGTTCACTTTGTGGCTCATATAAACATACCTCTACAAAAGAATGCGTCTTTCCTTTACGTATCATATCTTTTGAAAATCTTCCTCCTGCTATAATGTTTAGGGAACCGATTACTAAACTCTTTCCCGCTCCTGTTTCTCCTGTTAATACATTTAATCCTTTGTTAAAATCGATTTCGATATCGTCTATAATTCCTATGTTTTTTATGTGTAGATTTGTAATCATATTATACCTCCGAAAAAGTGTTTCTCAAAACTATGTTTGTATATATTATATCGTATTTTTATTTTTTGTCAAGATAATTTTTGATATTTTATAGGACGAAAAAAAATATCATTTCAAAAATGATATTTTTTTCGTCCCTAAATTTACCTTAAATGTATTTATCGATTTTTATAACAAACCTACCTTTTCGCGTATTTCCTGAAATCTCTTTAAACTCAAATCTTCCTTTTCCTCTTATGGTTATGATATCTCCCACCTTTACCTGTTTTGAAGCTTTTGTTTCATTTTTAAAATTTAAAAATACTCTTTCTTGTTCTAATATCTCTACCGCCTTATTTCTGGAGGTTCTGGCTAAGCTTGCTACAATATTGTCTAATCTTAAAGATGCCACAATTTCTGTTATTTCCATTTTTTGTGCTTCTATTTCTTGCATATTTTCGATATTTTCTACTGTTATTTCTGCTTGAGAAAATCTGGTAAGTGAACCTAAATTTTGTACTAAAAATTCTTGTACTTCATTTTTTACAATGATTTCGGCACCTCTTGATTTTACGGATATGTCTCCAATTTTTTCTCGTTCGATTCCTAATTTCATGATGGCACCTAAATATCTTCTATGGTCAAATTCATCATTTAGCTCTATCGGAAGCTTTATTTTTATGACACTTATCATTTTCGTGTGATTTTTTCTTGCCATTTCTTCTGTTAATTTTTCTGGATATATAATTAAGATTTTTCTTTCTGCTTCGCCTGTTCCGCCAAAAAAATAATAATTGGTAAATTTTATTTTCTTTAAAAATTTGTCTACTAAATCTTGTTCATATAAGTTTAAAAAATCTGTATTTTCTATTTTGTTTTTTCCTTTTGAAAATTCTAGCCTGTCTAATACTTTTGCTAAAAGTAGTTTGTCTTCCTGATTTTTATAGTCTTTTAATAATTCCTGTTTGTTCATTTTCTTCTCCCTTGCTTCTAATTACTGTCTTTTTTTCTTATTTATTATAGCAAATTTTTTGGAGGAATTCAATACAAATCGCATTTTTCTCCAAAATGCAAAACCTCAGGCAATCTAAAAAAAGAAAACCCAAGGTTCTGATTTTTATATGTTATCCTCTACAACAACCACAGCATCCGAAGTTGGTAAATAAAAGTAAAAATATGATGATGAAAAAAAGTATTTCGCTGTCACTTCCGCAACAACATCCATTTCCGCTAAATAATCCACCAAACAATCCGCCATTATTATTGCAGCAACCATTATTGCAACAACGGTCATTTTGGTTTGACATATTTACATTATTTTCTGGCATTTGTTCTTCCTCCTTTTTGTTTTAATACTTTATCTTATGAAATTTTATTGTTTTTGGTTCCTATTTTGTGATATAATATTTTTATTCATAAATAAGAATAAAATATCTGCTATGAAACCAACCAAGAAAGGAAGAATATTATGATAGAACTACTTTCCCCAGCTGGTGATTTTGAATGTTTAAAAGCTGCTGTACAATCTGGCTGTAATGCCGTATATTTTGCTGCCAAATCTTTTGGAGCAAGAGCTTTTGCCTCTAACTTTGATGAGGAAACTTTAGAAAAAGCCATCCATTATGCCAAAATAAGAAATGTTAAAACACATCTTACTCTGAATACCTTGATCAAAGAAAATGAATTCGAAGATGCCTTGCAACTTGCTAAAAAAGCTTATCAATATGGAATTGATGCTATGATTGTACAAGATTTGGGGCTTGCTATTAAATTAATCAAACACTTTCCTGATTTACCCATTCATGCTAGTACCCAAATGACAGTTCATAATTTGGAAGGTGTTTTGGCTCTAAAAGAATTGGGTTTTAAAAGAGCTATTTTATCTCGTGAACTTTCCTATGAAGAAATCCAATATATTTGTCAAAATACAGATATGGAAATCGAAGTATTTATTCATGGAGCTTTATGTATTTCTTATTCTGGACAATGTTTATTTTCTAGTATGATTGGTGGTCGTTCTGGAAACCGCGGAAAATGTGCTCAAACTTGCCGATTGCCTTACGAATTGCTAGAAAGTAAAACGACTCTAAATTCAACGAGTCCTAATAGGTCTTTGCACAAATTGGATAACGGCTATTTATTAAGCACGCGCGATTTATGTGGTTTAGCCTATTTACCAAAATTAATGGAAGCAGGTGTTACTTCTTTTAAAATCGAAGGTCGTATGAAAAGTCCAGAATATGTGGCAACCGTTACGCGAATTTATCGAAAATATATCGATTTAGCTCAAAATAAAAAAGGTGATTTTGTTATAGACCTAGATGATAAATTGGCTTTAAGGCAAGTTTTTAATCGTGGTGGATTTTCAAGTGGTCACCTAGATTCGAAAGGAAATCAAAACTTAGTTTTTTCAAAAAAACAAAATAATATGGGAATTTATCTTGGCACAATTTCAAAATATAACCCAAACAAAGGACTTGTTACTTGCTATCTTGAAAATAATGTATCTATTGGTGATTCTATTTCTTTTGAAAAGGAAAATACTCAATATACCATTTCTGAATTAATGATCCAAAATCAAAATAACAAAACCGCACCTAGCTCACAAACGGTAACCTTTGGAAGAATGAAGGGAAATATTAAACCAGGAGATGCTATTTATAAAATTACCGATAAAAATCTATTTCATGCTGCTAGGGAAAGTTTTTCAAAAGAAAATATAAAAAATCAATTAATATGTAAAATAAAAATGAAACAAGGGCAAAAAATTTGGGTAAATATTGGGTGTAAAAATTTTGGCGCAACCGTTACTTATACTTATGATTTTATCCCTCAGCCAGCTCAAAATTTAGGTTTAACAAAAGAAAAAATTATGACACAATTTCAAAAAACTTTAGATACCGAATTTGAATTTTCAGATTTTGAAATTGATTTAGAAGATAGTTTGTTTCTTCCTCTTTCCGTTTTGAATGATATCAGACGTTTAGGAATTGAAAAAATAAGAGAAGAAATCATAAAAAGTTTTAAAAGAAATGCTAAAAATTCATCTAGCTTTTCAGCATTAACTTCTTCTACTGTGTCTAATCAAACCACTCCAAAATTATCCTTATTGCTCAATCATTTGCATTTGGACTTTGATTACACTTCCTTAGAAACAGTTGACAAATTATATATTCCTTTAAACTATTTTGGAAATCCTACCTATTTTAAGATTTTAAATTACTTTTCGAATCACTTTAACTTATATATTTATATGCCACCCATTATTCGAAAGAATTATATTGCAACTTGTCAAAAATTACTAGCAAATGCTTTCGAAAATTTCAAAATAAAAGGAATGGTTCTATCGAATTTGTCACAGTTAAAATTAATACCAAATTTTCCTTCTCTTGATATGGTTGGAAATTATACTTTAAATATCTATAATTCTCACTCTTGTCAAGTATTGGAAACTTTAAAAATACATACAGCAACGATTTCTCCGGAATTGGATGAACAAGGAATTTTATCAATTTGTAAGAATACTTCTGTTCCAAAAGAATTAATTGTGTATGGAAAAATTCCTGTTATGACCATGAATTATTGTCTTCTTGGGAAAACCAATCATTGTAGTAAAGATTGCACGCGAAAATGTATATCAGGTGCAACCTATTTTCTAAGAGATCGAATGGGAGTTTTATTTCAAGTAATTCCTGATGATACACAAACCATCAGTACCATTTATAACTCGAAAACTACTTCAATCACCTATCAAAACTTCAATATAAATTTTGCTAGAATGGATGTTTTAGATGAAACTATTGAGGAAATTAACCATATCATTCAAACGGTTAAGAGTGGGTATCGTTTTGAAGGAAAAGATTATACCAATGGAAATTTAAAAAGACCGATTTAAATTACTTAAACTAATGATTAAATCCATATTATCATCCTCTGCTGCCTTATTTTTTCTGATCGCACCACATTTTTTGCATTTAAAAATTATAATATAACCTTTTTTATTACTTATTTC
>CALXRH010000107.1 GCA_944390625.1 uncultured Clostridia bacterium | reverse complement strand
TTTTTTGTTACTATTGTTTGTATTAGCCATTTTAATTTCACCTCCTGTTAATATTAACATTTAAAATCTAGAAACTTATATTTAATGTAAAATAATTCGTTTCATTTTCCTAGAAAAAAGAAATCTTTTTTCTAAATATAGAATGTGCAAAAAATAAGAAAATAAACAGAAAAAAAATGGAAATTTTTAAAAATATATAAAAAATAGTCTATACAAAAATCAAAATTTATGTTAAAATAGAATTTGTTAAAAAATAATAATAATAAAATGGAGTGGTATCGAAGTGGTCATAACGAGCTACACTGGAACTGTAGTGGTCTTAGAAATAGGGCTCGTGGGTTCGAATCCCACCCACTCCGCCATTTTTATAGTAAAAAGGAGATGTTGGAAAGAAAAACGCCTCCTTTTTTATCTTTTAAAATTACAAAAATTTATATTGTAAAAAAAATAAAAAAAGGATATAATAAAAAATAAAACAAGAAAGGAACAAGAGAAAAATGTATAAAATGATAGCTGTTGACCTAGATGGCACAATGTTAAATAGTTATGGAGAGGTTACAGAAAACACAAAAAGAGTAGTAAAACAAACCATACAAAAGGGAACGGATATTATAATTGCATCAGGAAGAAGTATTGATTCAATTAAATCAATAGCAGAAGAAATTGGAAGTTCCAAATATATGATAGCAGGAAATGGAGCAGTCGTATATGATATCAAAACCAACCAAATATTATATGAAAAATATATCCCAAAAAGTAAAGCAATCGATATTATAAAAAGCTGCGAACAAAACAGTATTTATTACAATGTATATACCAATCAGTCCATTATTGCGGATAGCTTAAGATATAATGTGTTATATTATTATAAAGAAAACTTAAAAAAAGAAGATGCCAAGAAAACGCGTATTACATTAGTAGACAATGTGCCAAAATATATAGAAGAAATGAAAGATGAAAAAATTATGAAGATTTTTATTTGTGATCGTACCAAATCTGTTTTTAATTCGATTGTAAAAAAATTTTCAGAAATAAGTGACTTAGATGTTTTAGATGTATCACATATGTCCAGAAAAGTGATAAAACATGGAACGGTTGATATTCCAATCGAATATTACTATACTGAAATTTCTATGAAAAATGTTGACAAATGGTATGCCATAGAATTTTTAATGGACAAATTAGGTATCCAAAAAGAAGAAGTCATGACGATTGGAGATAATATGAATGACAAGAAAATGATACAAGAAGCGGGATTAGGGATAACCATGAAAGGAAGCAGCCCTTCTGTTACAGAAGTAGCAGATTTTGTAACAGAAGATAACAATCATGAAGGTGTTGCAAAAGCGATTGAAAAATTTGTTACTTAATGCAAAATTTTAAACTTATATTTTTATTGCTATTTTTAAATTTTTATGGTAAAATAATGTTCGGTAAAAAATAAAAATAAGGGGCAAAAACAATGAATGATAAAATAATAATCAAAGGAGCAAAAGTACACAATTTAAAAAATATAAGTTTAGAAATACCAAGAGATAAACTAGTTGTCGTAACCGGTCTTTCAGGTTCTGGAAAATCATCCCTAGCATTTGATACTTTATATGCCGAAGGACAAAGAAGATATGTAGAAAGCCTATCTTCCTATGCTAGGCAATTCTTAGGTATTATGGAAAAACCAGATGTAGAAAGAATCGATGGGCTATCACCTGCTATTTCCATTGACCAAAAAACAACCTCCAAAAACCCACGTTCAACAGTTGGAACCGTAACCGAGATTTATGATTATATTCGTTTATTATATGCTAGAATCGGAGTGCCATATTGTCCAAACTGTGGCAAAAAAATAGAAAAACAATCCATTGACCAAATTATAGATCAAGTTCTAACCCTTCCAGAAGGTACTAGAATACAAGTATTAGCACCAGTTGTCAGAGGACGAAAAGGAGAATATAAAAAAGAACTAGATAACTTTCGAAAAGAAGGATTTGTAAGAGTAAAAATCGATGATGAAATCTATGACTTATCAGACGAAATCACCATCGACAAAAATAAAAAACATCAAATTGAACTAGTAGTAGATAGACTAGTGGTAAGAGAAGATATCAGAAGCCGATTAACCGAATCGGTAGAAACAGCCTTAAAAAATGCCGAAAATCTAGTAGTCATATCGGTTATGCCAAAAGAAGGACTAGATTTAAGCCATTTTGGTGGAAGAAAAAAAGAAGATGGAAGTATAGAAATCTTATTTAGTTGTAACTATGCATGTCCAGATTGTGGTTTTAGCTTCCCAGAGTTAACACCTAGAATGTTTTCGTTTAATGCACCTTTTGGTGCCTGTCCAGATTGTTTGGGAATTGGTTATCTTATGAAAATAGATGAAGACTTAATCATACCAGACAAAGACAAAACCCTATATGATGGGGTAAAAGCATTTGGGTCAAGCGCCATGAAAAAAGGCGAAACCATGGCCAAAATGTATTTCGAAGCAATAGGAAGACATTATAAAGTAGATATTACCAAACCAATTAAAAAACTGCCAAGAGAATTTTTAGAAAAAATACTATATGGAACAGATGAGCCAATTGATTTTGAATACGAATCAGCTTATGGAGTCAGAAAATTCACAGCTCCTTTTGAAGGTGTTATTCCAACATTAGAAAGAAGACATAGTGAAACAAAATCCCAAGGAATGAGAGATTTTTACGAAATGTATATGAGCAACTCAGAATGTCCAACTTGTAAAGGAGCCAGACTAAAAAAAGAAGTATTATCCATAAAAGTAGGAGATAAAAACATCAATGAATTAACAGAAATGGCTATTAATAAAATACAAGAATATTTAAGAAATTTAGAGCTATCTGAAAAAGACAAAATGATATCAGAACTAATTTTAAAAGAAATTGATAAAAGACTTCAATTTTTAATCGATGTAGGGCTAGAATATTTAACCCTTTCCAGAAGTAGCGGAACCTTATCAGGTGGAGAATCACAAAGAATTAGACTTGCGACACAAATTGGTTCTGGTTTAACAGGAGTTTTATACATTTTAGATGAGCCAAGTATTGGTTTACATCAAAGAGATAATGATAAACTTTTAGCAACCTTAAAAAAATTAAGAGATTTAGGCAATACTTTAATTG
>CALXRH010000106.1 GCA_944390625.1 uncultured Clostridia bacterium | reverse complement strand
GGAGAAATAACTTATTAAATGATTTAATTCGTATCTTAATTTTACGTGAATTAACAGGTAGGCCAGGATGTATAGGACCTAATTGTAATCCAAGACCAAGACCACGTCCACCAAGACCAAATCCTTGGCGAAGACCACCTTTTTCTAGATACGATTTTGACGAAATGGACTAAGGATAATTAAAAATATAGAAAAAAATCAGAAAAACACTTGCAATTCTGGCAAAAAAAGGGTATAATAGAAAAAGCATAAAGAGAAAGGAAAAGAGCGGGAGCAAAAATCCCGCTCTTATATCTTGGTTGCTAAAAGGACCAAGTCCCAATTGGCAAGATAGGAGGAAAGTTTTGGCAAAAATTGAAGAAAAGATAGAAAGTTTAGTAAAAGAAAAAATAGAAAAACTAGGCTATGAATTATATGATGTTTTATATCTAAAAGAAGGAGCCAATAAAATACTAAGAATTGTCATCGATCAAGAAAAGGGGATATCATTAGATGATTGTGAAAAAGTAAATAATGCAATCAAAGACTTAATCGATGAGGCAGATTACATAGAGGAGCAGTATTATTTAGAAATTTCTTCGCCAGGTATTGAAAGAATTTTAAGAAAAGATTGGCAGTTAAAAAAATTTATAGGAGAAGAAGTAGAAATCAAATTATTTAAAAAAGACGACAAAGGAAATAAAAGTTATATAGGAACATTACTTACCGTAACCGATGAAAATTTAGAAATCGACTTAGGAGAAAAAATTAAAATAGCTAGAAAAAATATAGCACAAGTAAAAACTGTGTACAGAGATTAAAAATACATAGAAAAAGAAAGGATGATAGGAAAAATGAAAGCAATTGATAATAAAGAATTAATATTAGCACTAGAAGATCTAGAAAAAGAAAAAGGAATCAAAAAAGAATATTTACTAGAATCAATTGAATCAGCTTTAGTTACAGCCTATAAAAGAAATTTTGATTCGGTAGAAAATGTAAAAGTAGTTATGGATAAACAAACAGGAGCAACTTATGTATATTCTGTAAAAGAAGTAGTAGAACAAGTAAAAGACCCTGTGCAAGAAATCAGTCAAGAAGAAGCAAAAAAAATCAATAAAGCATTACAAATAGGAGATAAGGTAGAAATTGAAATTGTTCCAAAAAACTTTGGAAGAATAGCTGCACAAACTGCAAAACAAGTAATTGTTCAAAAAATAAGGGAAGCAGAAAGAGAAATCATTTATACAGAATATAGTGACAAAAAAGGAGAAATTGTTTCCCGGACCAATTCAAAAGTCAGATAAAGGAATTGTTGTAATGGATTTAGGAAAACTAGAAGGAATCATGCCTTTAAAAGAACAAATCCCAACCGAAAACTACAATGTAAATGATAAAATAAAAGCCTATGTAGTTGATGTAGAAAAAGGAGAAAAAGGAGCGCCACAAGTCATTGTTTCAAGAAGTCATCCGGATTTTGTAAGAAAACTATTTGAATTTGAAATTCCAGAAATCTACGAAGGCTTAATCGAAATCAAAAGTGTTTCCAGAGACCCTGGAAAAAGAAGTAAAGTAGCAGTATATTCACAAGATCCTAATATAGACCCAGTAGGTTCTTGTGTGGGTCAAAGAGGAATCCGTATCCAAAATATTATCAATGAATTACATGGAGAAAAAATAGATGTCATAGAATGGAACCCAGACATATCCATCTATATAGCAGCAGCACTACTTCCTGCTAAAATTATGGCAGTCGATAGCCATGAAGATGAAAAATTTGCACAAGTCATTGTTCCAGATGACCAACTATCTTTAGCAATCGGAAAAGCGGGCCAAAATGCAAGACTGGCTGCCAAACTTACAAACTGGAAAATCGATATCAAATCAGAAAGCCAATTTAGGGCCATTCTAGATGAAAAATAAAAAATAAATTTGGAAAGAGACAATTTGTCATTGCTGACACCTTTCCATAGAAAAAGGAGAAGATGTAATTTGAAGAGATTACCACAAAGAACTTGCATAGGATGTAATACCAAAAAAGATAAAAAAGAATTAATCAGGATTGTAAAAAACAAAAATGGAGAAATAAATGTGGACTTGACAGGGAAAATGGAAGGTAGAGGCACATACATTTGTAAAAAGGAAGAATGCTTAAACAAAGCCATAAAAAACAAAAAAATGGCTAGAACTTTTGAAATGGAGATAGAAGACAGCCTATATGAGAAGATAAGAAAATTTATTTGTGGAGGTGAGATTATTGGGTAAAATGAAATTATATGAATTAGCAAAAGAAATGGATGTATCTAGTAAAGAGTTACTAGAACAAGCAAAAGCATTGGGAATACAAATAAAAAGTCATTTGAGCAGTATCGAAGAAGATGAAGTGAAAAAATTAAAAGCACATTATGAAAAAAAGGTAACTGACAAAAAGGAAGATAAAAAAACAAAAAAAGAAGTAACACATACACAAAAGAAAGATAATCCAGTAATAATTAGAAGAGAAGTGATTATAGAAGAAAATAAAAATGAAAATAAAGTAAAAGAAAACAAAAATCAAGAAAACAAAAATCCATTTGTTCAAAGAAATCAAAAGAAAGAGTATAATATTGTTTATAGAAATAAAGTAGAAAAGCCAATGACTGTGAGTGAATTGTTTGGATTAAATAAAGAAAGTAACGCAAAACAAGAGGAAAAAGAAGAGAAAAAAGAAGAAATTAATAATCAACCAAAAGAAGAAAAGATCGAAAATCCTAAAAAACAAAATGTCAATCAAACGACCGTACCAAATACCAATCAAAAACCAAATCAAACCAATGATTTTCAAGAAAGAAAAAATCAATATTCTAATTATAGAGGCAATATGGAAGAAAATAATTATCAAAATAAAAAAAGAGATGGATTTAGACCAAATCCAAAAAATAATGAAAATCAAAATAGCTTTTCAAGACGTGAAAATAATAGATTCCAGAACAATAATGGAGAAAGAAACTGGCAAAAAGATAACCGAGTAAAAGGACAAAATAATAATTATCGAAATAATAATGCAAATGACAGAAATGGTTATCATAATAAATTTAATAATAATAGACGTCCATTAGATGAAAGAGGAATTGAAAAAAATATAAAAAATATTATGACTGTTGAAACAAATTTAGAAGAAAAAAGCGTAAGAGAATATAACAGAAATATGGATAAACAAAAAAGCAATAATAAATTTGATGAAACAAGAAATAATAAAAAGAAAAATACTAGAAGAAACCAAGAAGACTATTCGATTAATGAAAAGAAATTAAACAATTTAAAACAAAGAAATAATTTGTCCAACATGTTTGAAGACCAAGAAGATAGTATGTTAGATTATTATGATTTAACGACACAAAGAGGAAGAAAAGGCAAAAAAAAGATTGGCAAGGCCGGAGAAGAAAGAAACAAACAAAAAATATTTAAACTTACTGAAATTACGATACCAGAAACGATTAGTGTAAAAGATTTAGCAGCAGAGCTAAAAAAGACCTCTAGTGAAGTTATTATGAAACTAATGTCACTTGGAATTATGGCAACACTTAATAATGATTTAGATTTTGATACAGCTTTCCTAGTAGCATCTGAATTTGGTGTAACAGCCAATAAAAAGCAAGAAGTAAAAGAAGAAGATATTTTATTTGACGAATCAGAAGATTTAGAAAATGAATTGGTAGAACGCCCACCAGTAGTAGTTGTTATGGGACACGTTGACCACGGTAAAACTTCTCTTTTAGATGTGATTCGAAAAACAAATGTAATCGAAGGAGAAGCAGGAGGAATTACCCAGGCAATTGGTGCATATAAAGTAAAAATAAATGATAGAGAAATCACATTTTTAGATACTCCTGGCCATGAAGCATTTACCCAAATGAGAGCAAGAGGTGCGCAAATAACCGATATTGCAATCCTTGTTGTTGCAGCAAATGATGGTGTTATGCCACAAACCGTAGAAGCCATTAATCATGCTAAATCAGCAGGAATACCAATTATTGTAGCAATTAACAAAATCGATTTACCAGATAGCAACCCACAAAAAGTAAAAGAAGAACTAATGCAATATGAGTTAGTACCAGAAGAATGGGGTGGAGATACCATTTATGTTGAAATCTCTGCTAAAAAGAACCTAAATATCGACCAATTATTAGAAATGGTATTATTAGAGGCAGATGTATTAGAACTAAAAGCTAATCCACATAAGCAAGCAAAAGGAGCTGTAATCGAAGCAAGACTTGATAAGAACAAAGGTGCCATTGCATCTGTTTTAGTACAAAGAGGAAGATTAGACGTAGGAGATACAGTTGTAGTAGGAACATCCATTGGTAGAATTCGTTCGATGGTAAATGATAAAGGCAAAAAGGTAAAATCTGCAGGACCTTCTACACCAGTTGAAATTATGGGATTAACAGATGTACCAGAAGCAGGAGATATCTTCTATGAAGTAAAAGACGAAAAAATGGCAAAACATCTAATCGAAAGAAGAAAACGTCAGGCAAGAGAAAAATCCATCAATTCTATGCAAGCTGTAACACTAGATAACTTGTTTGGACAAATGGAAGAAGGAAAAATCAAACAATTAAACTTAATTGTAAAAGCAGATGTACAAGGTTCGGTAGAAGCTTTAAAACAATCGCTAGAAAAATTAACCAATGAAGAGGTAAGAGTAAAAGTAATTCATGCGGCAGCAGGAGCCGTAACCGAATCAGATGTAACACTTGCTAAAGTTTCTAATGCTATCATCATAGCCTTTAATGTAAGACCGGTTGCTACTGCTAAACAAGAGGCAGAAAAAGATGGCGTAGAAATCAAACAATATTCCGTAATTTACCAAGCAATTGATGATGTAGAAGCAGCTATGAAAGGACTATTAGACCCTAAATTTGAAGAAGAGGTAATAGGAACAGCAGAAATTAGACAAATATTTAAAATTTCCAATGTTGGAACTGTTGGTGGAGCCATGGTATTGACAGGAAAAATTGAAAGAAATGCGGGAGTAAGGGTTATTCGTGATGATGTTGTCATTCATGAAGGAAAACTAATATCTTTAAAACGTTACAAAGATGATGTAAAAGAAGTTGCAAAAGATTTTGAATGTGGTATCCAATTAGAAAAATATAATGACATAAAAGAAGGAGATATCATCGAAGCTTTTATTATGAAAGAAATTAAAAGATAATAGTATTAGGAGTGGAATTTATGACAGGTACGCATAAAGAATTTGTAGAAGAATTAAAAGTGACATCCAAAAAACAAACATACCAAAATTGGGCATCAAGCAAAAAGACCCTAGGAGAGGATCATAGTATAGAAGCATATTATGAATTACAAAGATGGTTTAAAAAAGGAAAAAAGCAATACCTAGAATATAAAAAACAAAGGATAAAAAACAAATATCAAAATTGGGTTTTGAAAAGAAAAGAAGATAAAAAAGATTATAGTATGGATTTATTTAAGAGATTACAAAAATATTTCCAAAGAGAAGAACAAAAATTGGAAGAATTTATGCAAGAATATTGTCAAAATTCTGGAAAAAAGCATACTGGACCTATGGTTGATAATTTAAAGGATGATGACATAGTTTATGAGGCAAAAAACATGCTATTCGAATGGAGAAAAAATGATATTCAATATCAAAAGATGAAAGAAGAGATTGAAGAATTAAGGAGTATCAGTGATAAACCACTTCAATCTCTAACAACAGAAACAAACAGATAGGAGGAGTTTATGCCACAGAAAAAAACAACCAATCGTATGGATCGAGTCAATGAAACGCTAAAAAAAGAAATTAGTGTTGTAATTGATCAAACCCTAAAAAATCCTAATATAACAGGCATCATTAGCGTAACCAAAGTAAAAACATCTCCAGATTTAAGAGTTGCTCGTGTTTATATTAGTTTAATAAATTGTAAAAGTAAAAAAAATACATTAGAAGGCTTAAAAAATGCAACAGGCTATATTCGATCGGAAATAGCCAAAAGAGTCAATTTAAGATATACACCAGAGCTTATTTTTGAAATAGATGAATCCATGGAATATGGATCTAGGATAGAGAATATATTAAAAGAAATCATGCCTAAAAAAGAAGATAGGAGCTAACATATGACTTTAGATACCATATTAGAAGAAATAAAAAAAGCAGAAAAAATTGTGGTTTTAACACATGAAGGACCAGATGGAGATGCAATGGGAAGTTCTCTTGGACTTGTATTTGCTTTAGAAAGTTTGGGTAAAAATGTAGATATTATTATTCCGGAATATTCTAAATCATTTAAATTTATGCCAGGAATTGAAAAGTTAAAAGAAAAATCAGATGTAGAAGAATACGACTTAGCAATAGCTTTAGATTGTGCTGACAGTAAAATTTTAAAAGGCTATACAAAATATTTTGAAAAAGCCACAAGAAAAATAGTAATTGATCATCATGGAAGTAATACCATGTATGGAGATATTAATTTTGTGGATCCAGTAGCACCAGCTTGTTGCCAAATATTAGTAGGTATGTTTGAATATTTTGGCATAAAACTAACCAAAGATATGGCAACTTGTATCATGACCGGAATTATAACAGATACAGGAGGTTTTAGTTATAACGCGACTTCCGAGACCTTTGAATTTGCTTCCGATATATTGAGATTAGGAGTTAATATTTCTGATATCTTTCGCAAAGCATTATATACTAAAAATAAAGCTAACTTTGAATTAAATAAAAGAGCGATGGACAGAATGGAATTCTTAGAAGATGGAAAAGTGGCTTTCACTTACATAACAGCAAAAGATGAAGAAGAAGTAAATGCACTGCCAGGAGATCATGAAGGAATCGTAGATGTTGGAAAAAACATAGAAAATGTGGAAGTTTCGATATTTTTACACGAAGTAAAAGATAAGGGATTTAAAATATCTTTAAGATCGGTTGAATATGTAAATGTCGCAACTGTTGCTATTATGTTTGGTGGTGGAGGACATGATAAAGCTGCTGGAGCATATAGCAATGGATTACCAGAACAAATAAAAATGAAAGTATTAAATGAAGTGAAAAAACAATTATAGTTTTGGGGACGGAGGAAAAACCATATTTTTTTCCTCCGTCCTCAAAACTATAAAAATAGAAGGGAAAATGTTTATGGATGGAATGATAATAATTGATAAAGAAAAAAATTGGACTTCAAATGATATTGTTCAAAAACTAAAAAATATATTTCATGAAAAAACAGGACATACTGGAACCCTGGATCCTCTTGCAACAGGAGTATTGCCTATTTTAGTGGGAAAAGGAACAGGGATTTCTAAATATCTTATCAATCATGATAAAGAATATATAGCTACCATAAAGTTAGGGCAAAAGACAGAAACCGGAGATTCGGAAGGTGATGTGATTGAACAAAAAGAGGTTCTAGCAAGTATCTTAAAGAATGAATTTATAACACAAGTTTTTAATTCTTTTCGAGGTAAGCAACAACAAATACCACCTATGTATTCGGCCATAAAAGTAAACGGAAAAAAACTTTATGAGTATGCAAGAAAAGGAAAGTGTATAGAAATAGAACCTAGGGATATAGAAATATATAACATAGAATTAATTTCAGTATCGCAAGAGGAACAAGAAATACAATATAAAGTACATTGTTCAAAGGGAACTTATATTAGAAAGTTGTCGGAAGATATAGCTGAAAAATTGGGGACAGTAGGATTTATGAAAGAACTTAGAAGGACTCGCGTAGGAGATTTTTGTATTGAGCAAGCAATAAAGATTTCGGATATCGTTAAAAATGAAAGCAAAATAAACGAATATTTTATAAGTTTGGAACAATTTTTTGAAAATAAGGAAAAAATAAAATTAGATAAAAACAAGCTGAAATTGTTTTTGAATGGTGCAAAAATTTACATGCCACTTGAGAATGGAGTGTATACAATTTATGATGAGGCATTGTCTTTTATAGGAATCGGACAAATTGTAGGAAATAAATTGAAAAGAGATATATGTGTTGATTAAAAACAAGGCAAAAAATTTTTAGAAAACTACTTGCTATTTGTCAAAATATGAAATATAATAAAAATGTATCATAGACACGTAGGAGGAAATTTATGGAAGATTTTGCAACTTATATATTAGAAGAAAGAGATTTATCACAAAAAATGTTAATAACGTATTATTTATCCAAAAAGACAGGAATATTTTTTGATAAATCAATTGTATTAAAAACAGAAATTGCAAAACTATTTATTGAATATATGAAAATTAATGTAGATGAAAATTTAGTTTTAACAGCAATGCTTTTATGTAATTGTAAAAAAATAGAAAATGCCCAAAAAATAGGAAAATTAGAAACATTTGCCAAAGAAGGAGCAGAATATTTATCAAATTTAGGTTTCAATAAACGTTTTTGCAAAATATGTGAGGAAGTAAATCGATATAGTGGAAGTACCCCAAGAGAAAAAGAAAGTGACATATTAGAAGTGGTAGATCAATTTACAGGCTTAATATTAAACAGAGTTGAAAGAGATGCTTTTACAACAGAAGAAGCATTAGTCGTATTAAAAGAAAGAAATCTAAAATATACAGATAATCGATACATGGATTTATTTGCAGAATTTATCAATGAATTAGACCATATAACTATAAGAGACACAATCGAGGTACCCATTATAAAAAAATTAGTACATTTACATAATAGAGAAGCAAATGTCAAAACATTAATAGCAACATTAACCAATCGATATGCAGATAAAATAAATGAAGCATTGAATAAGAACGTAAAAAATCAAGCAAAAGAAATATTAGAAGAAGAAAAACAAACAGAAAAAACGGATATAGAAAAAATGAAGGAATTAGCAGCAATAGCCAAAAAATCAAGTAGAGCTCTATTTAGTGATGACACAGCGGAAAAAGTTTTGAATCATAAATCAAATTATAAGGTGGAGGAATAAATAGTAATGTACGAAATATTTGCAGATTTACATATACACATTGGAAGATCAGAAAATGGAAAACCAATCAAAATAACAGGAGCAAGAAGTTTGAATTTTGCAAATATAGCAAAGGAATGTTCCGACCGAAAAGGAATTCAAGTAGCACGGTATTATAGACTGTGCTTCTCCTTATGTTATAGAAGATATCGAAAAATTTTTACAAACAGGAGATGCCTACGAATTAAAAGATGGTGGTATCATCTACAAAGATAAAGTTTGTATATTGTTAGGAAGTGAAGTAGAAACTTCAGAAAAAGGAAGAGGCGGAAAATCTGGAAGTGCGCATAATGTATGTTTTTTCCCTTATTTAAAAGATATCAAAGCTTTTTCAAACGAACTTGCCAAACACGTAAAAAATATAACATTAAGTACGCAACGTTCTGATTTATCGGGGTATGAGTTAATCGATATGGTAGAAAAATATAATGGAATCTTAATACCAGCGCATATTTTTACGCCACATAAAAGTTATTATGGAAATTGTAGCAATCGATTGCAAGATATATTTAAAGAAAAATATGACAAAATATTTGCTGTTGAATTAGGTTTAAGTTCTGACACCTTTTTAGCAGATGAAATTTCGGAACTAGAAAACAAAACTTTTGTAACCAATTCCGATGCTCATTCTCTTCCTAAAATTGCAAGAGAATATAACAAAATGCTAGTAGAAGATATATCGTTTCAAGAAATTGTAAAAGCACTAAAAAACGAAGATGGTAGAAAAGTACTTGCCAATTATGGATTAGACCCAAAACTTGGCAAATACCATAGAAGTTTTTGCGAAGATTGTAATGACTCTATTGAAATCGATGAGGCGGCAACCATTTGTCCTAAATGTGGAGGGCAAAACATAACTTTTGGTGTGTTTGATCGAATTGAATTAATTAAAGATAAAAAACAAACAAAAAGTCCAGAGAATCGACCACCTTATATTTATCAAGTTCCTTTATCTTTTATACCTGGTGTAGGTGGTAAAACCATAGAAAAATTATTAAATCATTTTGAAACAGAAATGAATATTTTACATAAAGTATCAGAAGATGATATTGAAGCAGTAGCAGGCAAAAAAGTTGCTAAAAATATTATAAGCAGTATCAATGGCGATATACAAGTTCACTCTGGTGGTGGAGGCGTATATGGAAAAGTAACTATTTCGTAGTTTTGTGGAGCAGTCAAAATTAGGAGACAGTCGTAGCTTCGTTGTGGGTCATATTGTTTTGCTTGGCTAGTGTTATTGGCTTCTTTCATAAGTTAAGAACTTGTATGCCAGTCATTTGGCACCCTTTCTACGATGATTTTCTTGCTTAGAAAATCACGTGAACATTTTCCAAATGATTGGCATACAATTTTCTCCGTCATAAAATGATAGCGATAAGAATAAACATTAGAGAGAAAACAATATGAGGAGATTTTATGAGAAAAACTAGTCGAGTATCGAATTGGAAAAATATCATTAGGGAATATACCAGAAATAATGCCAAAGAATATATATTGGTAGGATTAATCTTTATAATTGGTTTATTGGTAAGTGTAATGTTTATTAACAATAGTTCTGTTGAAAAGCAAAGTACGATAACAACTTATATTTCTGAATTTATAGAAAAATTTAAAAATATAGAAAAAATCGATAAAATGAGCCTGGTGTTAGACTCGGCAAAAAACAACATCATACTAAGTGTGATTATTTGGCTGGCAGGGACGACTATCATTGGAATGCCAGTTGTATTAGGAATGATACTGTTTAGAGGATTTTGTCTAGGTTATACCGTATCTGCTATTACTTTAACTTTCGGAATGGGAAAAGGTGTTGCATTTTGTTTACTAACTTTATTTTTACAAAATATATTTTTTATTCCGGCTCTTCTTACGATGGGAGTTAGTAGTATCAAATTGTATAAAGCGATTATAAATGATAGAAGAAAAGAGAATATAAAAATAGAAATTATAAGACATACGATTATTTCTTCTCTCATGTTGGGGATTTTGATTTTGTCTAGTTTGGTAGAAAATCAGATATCGGTTAGTTTGTTGCAACTTGGGGTGAAGTATATTAGTTTTTAAAAATTTTATTTAAAAACAGAACTTATGTTTAATTTGAAAAAATTAGGCATAAGTTCTGTTTTTGGATTCTAATTGAAATAAGCAGCAAAAAACAATCAACCTAAAAAATAAGAAATAAAATCGTAAAAACTATTGCAATCTCAAATAAAATATGTTAACATAAACAAGATTTATATTTCAAATAATTTTAATCAAAAATCAAGGCAAATCTGCCAAAAAAATTCAAAAAACAAACCAAAAAGAAAGAAGCGTGATATGAGATTAAAAAATTATTAGACCCAAAAATAGACTATGTATTCAAAAGAATCTTTGGGCACATAGGAAATGAGGATATTACGGCAAACCTAATCAGTGCCATTATGAAAAAAGAAGTAACAGATATCAAGCTAGATACCAACCCTATTCTAGAAAAAGATTTACTAGACGATAAAGCCGGCATATTAGACATCAAAGCCAAAATTGACCAAAAAATAAATTGCAATATAGAGCTGCAAGTAGTAGATCGAAAAGATATCGAAAAAAGACTATTATTTTATTGGAGCAAAATATTTAGTAAAAGTATCAAAAAAGGGCAAAATTATAGTTCCTTAGAAAAGGGAATAGCCATTTTAATAATAGATTATGAGCTGACCAATTTAAAAACAATTGCTAAATATATAACAAAATGGAATATTCGAGAAGAAGAATACCCAGAAATTATATTGACAGATGCCATGGAAATTTATATAATAGAACTACCAAAGTTCGAGAAATATCAAGAAAAAAATAAAAACCAAAACTTGAATTCATGGGTTAAATTTATAAGAAATCCAGAGGTGGTAGATATGTCGAATAAAGAAATCAAAAAGGCAAAAGAGGTATTAGAAGAAATTAGCCAAGACGAAAGAGAAATCTATTTAGCAGAGCTAAGAGAAAAATATATCATGGATCAAAAGGCAATAGAAGGAGCAGGCTACGACAAGGGCTATGACAAGGGCTTAGAGTCTGGCGTTGAGATTGGAAAAAAACGTGGAATTGAGCAAGGAAGGCAAGATGAAAAAATACAAATAGCCAAAAAAATGTTAGTCCAAAAAATAGATTTAGAAACAATAAGTAAAATAACAGAATTAACTATCGAAGAAATAAAAAAATTATAATCTAAAAAAATTTGAAATATAAATCAACTCTTTATAAAACTAAGTTTAAAAGTAAATTAAAAAAGTCAACATTTACTTTTAAACTTAAATTTTATTTTCAAAAGAAATTTTTAAAATTCCAAGTATAAAACCAAAATAAAAGCACAAACTAAAAAAGAGGTGCTTAAAATGGAAAATAAAAAGGATATTTCAAAAAAATACGAAATAGGGGAAGATGCTACACAATATGGAGAATTTATAACATCTTATTTTGCATGGATTCCATTATCTGTACAAAAAAAGAAAGCAGAAGATTTAGAAAATATAACAAACAGCGAAAATGAAAGAAAAAAAGAGAAATAGTTAAGAAAAATAAATAAAATTAAAAATTTTGACAAAAAACAAGATAAAAAGCAAGAAAATAATTGTTGAAAAAAGAAGAAAAGGAAAGTATAATAACAAAGAAAGTCAAAGAAAGTCAAAAACAAAAAATAATAAGATAAAACGAAAGGGGGAAAGCAAGTTAGTAAAAGAACTAACAGAGCAAAAATATGAGAGTATCAGACATAATAGAAGAATTTATCAAAGAACTATTTGATGACGAAGAAGAAATAGAAATACAAAGAAATGATTTAGCTCAAAAATTTAATTGTGTACCCTCTCAAATCAATTACGTCATAGCAACCCGCTTTAAACCATCACAAGGATATTATGTAGAAAGCAAAAGAGGAGGCGGAGGGCACATAACCATCCGAAAAGTAAGTAATACTAAATCAGACTACTTACTGCATATAATCAATAATATAGGAAATTCCATCTCAAATAGTGAGGCAGAAATTTTAATCAGCGATTTTTTAACCTATAACTTAGTAAATGCAAAAGAAGCCAAACTTTTAAGAGTAGCTACCAGTGACAATGTACTAGATATTCCCAAAGAGTATAAAGATAAATTAAGAGCAAATATCTTAAAAAATATGTTACTAAACTTAAGCGATTAAAAAAAGAAAGGAATGATTAATATGAAATGTGAAAATTGTGGAAGAAATGAGGCAAATGTAAAATATACACAAATTATTAATGGAGAAAAAAAGCAGATGTTTTTATGTGAAGAATGTAGTCAAAAATTAGGCATCAATGATATTCATTTTAATATGCCAATAAACTTCACCAGCTTTTTAACAGACTTCTTTAATGATATGGACGAAGTGAGTCCAATGCCAACTTTAGGGCAAACAAATACCTTACAATGTTCCAAATGTGGTTTGACATGGGAAGATTTTTTACATACCGGAAAATTTGGATGTAGTAATTGTTATTCTGATTTTGAATCAGTGATAGACCCTATTTTAAGGAGCATGCAAGGGGCAACTTCTCATGTAGGAAGATTAGGCGAAGTTAGAACGGGAAATCATGTAAAACAAAATTTAGATGATAAAATGGCAGAAGAAGAAAATAAAAATTTAAGCAAAATAGAAAAATTAAAAGAAGACTTAAAAAAAGCAATCAAAGAAGAAAGATACGAAGATGCTGCCAAAATCCGTGATGAGATAAAGAAAGAAGAAGAATAGGAGATGATAACATGAATTGGTATTTACAAAGAGGAAATAAAAGTGATGTGGTATTAAATAGCAAAGTAACCTATTCTAGGAACTTAAGAAATTTTAAATTTGAAACCGATAATTTAAAAGAAATTCAAGAAATTGAAAATGAAGTAAAAACAAAACTTCCAAGTTTAGGTTATGATTTAAAATTTCTTAAGCTAAAAGATATGGACCAATTAACCAAACGTTCTTTATTGGAAAAAGGATTAATCGATGAAGAAGTAGCAAAAAAAAAAAAAAATAAAATTTCATTAGCCATCAATGATGATGAAAATATAGGTATCTTAGTAAACGCAGAGGATCATTTGAAAATTCAAGTATTTAATTCTGGAATGGAACTAGAAACAACCTTTCAGCTCGCCAAAGAAATTGACGAGAAACTGGAAAAAACATTTGACATAGCCAAAAGCAAAAAATATGGCTATTTAACTTCATCTCCCATTCTAGTTGGTACAGGAATGAAAGCAACTGTTACTGTGCATTTACCAGGCCTTACCAAAACAGGAAATATTCGAAAAATTTCTCAAACGGTAAATGATTTTGGATTAAATTTTTATCCCATGTATACCAACCATTCAACTGTAATCGGAGATGTTTATCTAATTACGAATAAACAAACCTTAGGAATAACAGAAGAAAATATTGTGAATAACTTAAAAATTATTATCGATAAAATAATTGAACAGGAAAGAAAAGCTAGAAAAATTTTAGGAAAAAATCAAATTGAATTAGAAGATATGGTTTATAGACAATATGGAATTTTAACAAATGCCAGAAAACTAAAATGGCAAGAAGTATTAGAACTTATGTCAGATGTAAAAATGGGAACCGATATGGGACTTATTCAAGAAATCGATGATGAAATGGTAGCCAAAATTTATTTTTATAGTAAACCTGCTAATCTTCAAAAATATTTTGGACAAAGTTTAGATGGATATGACAGAGATATCAAACGTGCTGAAATGATTAAGCAAATTATAAATAAATAATAAGAAATTAGAAAGGAGTTGATAAATATGATCTATAAATTTACAACAAGGGCCAAAAAAGCAATTGAAATAGCGCAAGACGAAGCGATTTCATTAGGACATAATTATATAGGAACAGAACATATTTTATATGGCTTAGTAAAAGAAGGAGCTGGTGTTGCCAGTAAAGTATTAGCCAATCAAAATATTACCCCAGAAGAAGTAGAAAACAAAATCATTGAAATGATTGGAAAAGAAGTCATTACCGGTAGTGAAACTTTGGGCTTTACTCCTAGAAGTAAAAGAGTGATTGAAAATAGTTTTATCGAAGCAAGAAAATTAGGATATGACTATATTGGAACAGAGCATCTACTTATGGGAATTTTAAGAGAAGGAGATAGTATTGCTGTTCGAATTTTAATTGATTTAGATATAGATTTACCAAAGCTTTATAATGAAATTGTAAATATAATTAATGAAGCACAAGAAGTAGACCAAGATAAATCAGGAAGTAAAAATACAAAAGGAAGTTATAATGCAACCCCAACTTTAAATCAGTTTGGAGAAGATTTAACCAAAAAAGCAGCAGAAGGCAAATTAGATCCGGTTGTTGGAAGAGGAGAGGAAATAGAAAGAGTAATTCAAATTCTATCTAGAAGAACCAAAAATAATCCATGTTTAATTGGAGAGCCGGGAGTCGGAAAAACAGCCATTGTAGAAGGATTAGCTCAAAAAATTAAAGCAGGGGATGTAACAGAAATACTAAAAAATAAAAGAGTTGTCAGTATGGACATTTCTGGAATGGTAGCTGGGGCAAAATACAGAGGAGATTTTGAAGAAAGAATCAAAAAAGCATTAGGAGAAATCAAAAAAGCAGGAGATGTGATTTTATTTATCGATGAAATTCACACCATCGTTGGAGCAGGAGCTGCAGAAGGTGCCATTGATGCTGCTAATATTTTAAAACCAATGCTTGCTAGAGGAGAAATCCAATTGGTAGGTGCCACAACCATTGAAGAATACAGAAAATATATTGAAAAAGATGCAGCATTAGAGCGTAGATTTAGTCCTGTAACTGTCAATGAACCAACAGCAAAAGACACCATAACCATTTTAAAAGGAATTCGAGATAAATATGAAGCTCATCATAATGTAAAAATTACAGATGAAGCAATTGAAGCAGCTGTTAATTTATCAGTTCGTTATATTAATGATCGATTTTTACCAGACAAAGCAATTGACTTAATTGATGAAGCATCTTCCAAAGCAAGACTTACAACCTATACGGAACCAGATAGCCTAAAACAAATGCAAGAAGAAATAGACAGACTTGCCAAAGATAAAGAAGAAGCAGTTCGTAGCCAAAAATTTGAAAAAGCAGCATCACTTAGAGACGAAGAAAGAGCCTTAAGAGAAAAATTTGAAAAAGAAGAGAAAAAATGGAAAAATAAAAATACCAAAACCATGGTAACCATAACCGAAGAAAATATAGCAGATGTTATTGCTCTTTGGACAGGAATTCCAGCAAAAAAAATCACAGAAGACGAAAATACAAGACTTCGTCACTTAGAAGAAAGTTTGCACCAAAGAGTGATTGGTCAAAACGAAGCAGTTGAAGCTGTATCCAAAGCCATTCGAAGAGGAAGAGTAGGCTTAAAAGACCCAAATCGACCAATCGGTTCTTTCCTATTTTTAGGACCTACAGGAGTGGGAAAAACCGAACTTTCCAAAGCCCTTGCAGAAAGCCTATTTGGCGATGAATCTAGTATGATTCGAATCGATATGTCAGAATATATGGAACCACATTCGGTATCTAAATTAATTGGTTCTCCTCCAGGATATGTAGGGTTTGAAGAAGGAGGTCAACTAACCGAAAAGATCAGAAGAAAACCATATTCTGTTATTCTATTTGACGAAATCGAAAAAGCACATCCAGATGTTATGAATATGTTACTTCAAATACTAGATGATGGAAGACTAACCGACTCCAACGGTAGAACCGTAAATTTTAAAAATACGGTTGTTATTATGACATCCAATATAGGAGCAAGATTCATTACAGATAAAAAGCTTTTAGGATTTTCCAAAGAAGGAGAAAATTCAGATGAACAAAAAGAACATGAAGATATTAAAAAAGAAGTCATGGCAGAATTAAAAAGAGAATTTAGGCCAGAATTTATCAATCGTATTGATGAAATCATTG
>CALXRH010000105.1 GCA_944390625.1 uncultured Clostridia bacterium | reverse complement strand
TTTCTTTCATTTTTTCCTCCTGTATTTTTTTCTACAACACTATTATATCACGTTTTATTTTTTTTGCAATAGTGAATTTTAACCAAATTCTGGCTTTTTAGAAAGTAATTGCTATTGGTATAAGGCTAGGGGGGCTAGGTATATTTTTCTTTTTGCTCTGAATTTGGCTCATTTCATAGGTTAAGAACTTGTATGCTAACGATTTGGCACCCTTTCTGTGTTACTTCTCTAAAACGAGAAGTACACGAACATTTTCCAAATCATTAGCATACAATTTCTAAACCTATTTCATTCACACAAATTCAGAGCAAAAAGAAAAATATACCCAGCCCCCCTAGCCTTATACCAATAGTAATTACTTTCTAAAAAGCCAGAATTTGGTTAAAATTCACTATTGCAAAAAAAATAAAACGTGATATAATAGTGTTGTAGAAAAAAATACAGGAGGAAAAAATGAAAGAAAAAAGAAAAGAAAACAAATTCAAAATTAATAAAGGACAACTTGCTGTAAAAATAATGGCAGGTATACTTGCGATACTAATGATTTTATCAGTATGTGCAACTTGTGTATATTATTTTTATTCATATTTTGTTGCTTAAAATAAATTAAAGGGAGAAAAAGAATGATAGGAGATATAAAAGAAAATATATTAACATATATTCAAATATATCAACAAAATCCATTTCGTTTTGTCACACTTTTAATCGATATAACATTGGTACTATTTTTAGCTTACAATTTGTTAAAAATAGTGAAAGATTCCAGAGCTTGGCAATTGATAAAAGGGATTGCCTTATTAATCATAGCTACCTGGCTAAGTGGTTGGTTAAATTTAAATGTATTAAATTACATTTTATCAGCAGTTATGAATTGGGGAGTGATTTTATTAATTATTATTTTCCAACCGGAAATAAGAAGAGCATTAGAGCAACTAGGAACCAACAAATTTACAAAATTATTTGGAATGGATAAAGATATTGCAACACGAACCAAAGAAGATATCTATAAAATTGCCATTGCAGCAACCGAACTTTCCAAAAGCAGAACAGGGGCTTTAATTGTTATCGAAAGAGACATCAAAATAAAAGACATCATAGCAACTGGTGTAGAAATTGATGCGGAAGTATCGCCACAAATGTTAGTTAATATCTTTGTTCCAAACACGCCATTACATGATGGAGCAGTAGTAATTAGTGATAACCGAATAGCAGCAGCAGCTTGTATGCTTCCTTTAGCAGGAGATACAGACATAGCTAGAGAATTAGGAACTAGACATAGAGCAGCTATAGGAATTTCAAAAGAATCGGATAGTATAGCAGTTGTCGTATCAGAAGAAACAGGAAAAATATCAGTTGCCAAAGATGGAACTTTAATTGCAGATGTCAGAGAAGATGTTTTAAAGAAAATCTTAATTAGCAATGTAGTAACCAAAAGATTTCCAGAAAAAGAAAATAATACCAAAGGATTCGTTGAAATCATAAAAGAAAAAATAACGAATTTAAAAAATAAAAAAAACAAAGACCAAGTATAAAAATATTTGGTCTTTTCGTTAAAATTTTAGAAGTGTAAAAATAAAAGAAAAAGGAAAGAAACAATATGCGAAATATCAAACTAACCATAGAATATGATGGAAAAGATTTCAACCGGTTGGCAAAAACAGCCAACCAAACTCAATATACAAGGAACCATAGAAAAAGCGATCGAAGGAATAACAGGAGAGGTAGTAGAATTAAATGCTTCAGGAAGAACCGATCGTGGAGTACATGCAATGGGGCAAGTAGCCAATTTTAAAACCAACTCCAATATACCAATTGAAAAAATGGCAATTGCCATAAATTCTAAATTAAAAAAGAATATTCGAATTCTAGAAGCAGAAGAAGTGGATGAAAAATTTCATAGTCGATTAAGTTGTAAGAAAAAAACATATCGATATGTAATTAATAATAATAAAACAGAATCAGCCATTTATAGAAATTTAGAATATTATGTTTCACAAAAATTAGATATACAAAAAATGAACCAAGCGGCAAAATACTTAGAGGGAGAACATGACTTTAAAGCTTTTAAGGCAAGTGGAACCAGTAGTAAAAGCAGTGTAAGAACGATTTTTCAAGCAGAAGTTTACAGACAAGAAAATCAAAGAATTGCAATTGAATTAACACGGAAATGGCTTTTTATATAATATGGTAAGAATTATAGCCGGAACTTTAATGGAAGTAGGATTAGGAAAAATAAAACCAGAAGAAATCCCTAAAATTTTAGCAGATGGAAAAAGAGAAAATGCTGGGAAAACTTTACCACCCTATGGATTATTTTTAGTAAAAGTTAAATATTGAAGCATAAAAATGAAAAAGAAAATCTTTATGTAACTTTTTATGTGAAAAATTCATAATATATAAAAAAAGAAATAGAAGGAGATATATTATGAGTTTACTAATATTTTTTGCTTTACCACTAGCAACCATTCTTCTTGCTATTGTATTAGAAAAAATATTACATTGTCCAATATTAGTTACCATAACTTTTTTTGCTATTTATTTAATCATTTTATTTGCTTTATTTGCAACAGGTGTAATTACAAACTTAGCGGTTGGTTTAATTGCTATTATTATATATACCATATTAGCTTTTATCACAGCATGGATTGTTCAAATCATAAGAATCATTTGTCAAAGATGTTTTAACCATTGTGATAGATGTTCAATTTGTAGAAATTGTTGCAATCATTGGGATAATAATAATGAAAATTGCAGCTCCAATTCTAACAATGATTTGCTTAGAATTAGTTGTAGATGTAATAATGGAAATAGCCAGGATTTATTAACGGTAAATAGTAATTGCTTAAATGCCCAAGAGGAAGATAATGATAATAATGAAAATAATAATTGTAGATGTGGAAGAAATCATAACAATGATACGGTAACAAACAACAATCGGAATTTCACTAACTGGAAATGTAATACCAAATCAATACAATAATGGAAGAACTGGTTGGGTTAGAGGATGTTATAGAAGATTTTAACATACAAATCAAAAAGAGTAATGTTTAATCCAAAAACATTACTCTTTGTTTTTATTCTTTATCTTTTTTCTTTTTAGCCTTATCATCTGTCATAACATCTTTAATAGCTCCTAAACTACCTAAGGCAGAGGTTGCTTCAAATGGAATAAACACTTTATTAGCATCGCCTTTAGCAACTTCCTCTAAAGCTTCTAATGATTTTAGTTGAACTAATGTCTCATCAGGATCGGCCTTTTTCATAGCACTATAAATCATTTCAATTTCTTTTGCTTTCGCATCAGCCACTTCTTTGATTGCTTGTGCTTCACCGGCTGCCCTTCTGATCTGTGCTTCGCTTTCAGCTTCAGCTTCTAAGATAGCAGCTTGCTTTTTACCTTCTGCAACAGTTATGTCAGATTGCTTTCTAGCTTCTGCTTCCAAAATTAAAGCTCTTTTATTACGTTCAGCATTCATTTGTTTTTCCATGGCATCTCTGATATCTGCTGGTGGATTAATATCTTTTATTTCTACTCGATTAATTTTACAACCCCATTTATCGGTTGCTTCATCCAAAATAGAACGAAGTTGGTAGTTAATATTATCACGTGAACCAAAAGTTTCATCTAAATCCATTTTACCAACAATATCACGAATGGTGGTAATAGCTAAATATTCAATACCTTTCTTTAAATTAGCAATCTCATAAACGGATTTTTCTGGGTCTGTGATTTGATAAAACACAACCGTATCTATATTAATGGTAACATTATCTTTGGTAATAACCCCTTGAGGCGGGATATCCATGGTAAGTTCTTTTAAAAGAACTACAGAGCTTACTCGATCAATAAAAGGTAATATAAAGGTAAGTCCAGCTTCTGCTGTTTTATAATATTTACCAAGTCTTTCTATGATGTAGACTTCTGATTGATTAACTACCTTAATTGATTTAAAAGCAATGATGGCAATTATGATTAGTAGTATAATTAAAAAAACTAACATAATAAAACCTCCTCCTTTTAAAAATAATATTTATATAAAAAAATTAAAATCGAATCATGATTTCGTACAAAGTCTTAAGTTTTATACTTTTGCATCAGAAGAATTTTTTAGTTTTTCAACCTTTAACTTAACACCATTGATACTAACAACTCTTATTTTGGTATCTTTTTCAATATAGTCATCTGCAATAGCTGACCAAAGTTCGCCTTTTACTTTTACTTGACCAGTCGATTGAATACTATCGATATCTTCTAAAACAATTCCTTCTTTTCCAATAATACTATAAACATTGGTAGGCTTTACATTGGGAGCTTTTAAAAACTTTTTAACCAATGGTTTGGTAAAAACAATAAGCATACTAGATGCAATCACAAAAATAATGGCTTGGATTAAAAAATTATCGATAAATAAACTGGCAACAAGCGAAATAAGTGCTCCTATTGCAAACCAAAAAACAAAGAATCCGACTGTAATGGATTCAATAATAATACATAATCCTGCAATGATTAACCAGAATTGCCACATAAAAAAATCCTCCCAAAATAAAATCTTTCAAAAAATTGGTTAAATTTACAAATACATATTTATTATAACATATTATCATAAAAAAAGCAAATACAGAAAAAACAGTTCATTAAAACCATGTGAATTATTATAAAAAATATGAAAAAAAACTTGTAAATATACTAGAAAAATGATAATATAGTGTATGTAAAAAAGGGGGCAAAGCAAATGTTAACCAAAAAATTTCAAATCGAAGAAAAAATAATATTTGATGAGCCTATGAAAAAACACACATCCTTTAAAATTGGAGGAATAGCAGATCAATTTATAAAAGTAACAACCATAGAAGAATTAAGACAAGCAAGGATTTATGCCAAAGAAAAACAAATACCCATTACCATAATAGGAAATGGGAGCAATCTTTTAGTATTAGATAAAGGAATTAGAGGATTAGTTATCCAAATTGACCTACAAAATTTAAAAATAGAAAAACTTAAAAATCATGTTGAAATCTCCGTAGGAGCAGGCTATAAATTAATGGCATTAGCCATAAAATTAAAAAACGAAGGAATTTCCGGATTAGAAGAACTAGCCGGAATACCAGGTAGTCTTGGTGGTGCTATCTATATGAATGCTGGAGCCTATGGAAAAGAAATAAAAGATATCAATTTAACTACCAAATGCATGGATTTAGACGGAAATATCATCGAATTATCGAATGAACAACAAGAATTTTCTTATAGGTCAAGTATATTTAACCAAAAAAACTACATCATTTTAGAAACAAAATTAAAACTTGCCTATGGAAAAAAGCAAGAAATACAAGAAAAAATGAATCAATATTTAACCCAAAGAAAACAAAAACAACCACTAGAATATCCATCAGCAGGAAGCTCTTTTAAAAGAAAAGAAGGAATCATAACAGCAAAACTAATTGACGAATGTGGTTTAAAAGGATACCAAATAGGGGGAGCAAAAATTTCGGAAAAACATGCAGGATTTATTATCAATTACCAAAATGCTACAGCACAAGATGTTTTAGATTTAATCCAATATGTAAAAGAAAAAATTTATGAAACCTATAGGATAAAAATCGAAGAGGAAATAAAAATTATGGGAGAAGAATAAAAATGAAAGGAATATTTTACTGGTTTAAAGATAGCTCAAAAATGAAAAGATGGATTATGCTTATTTTAGTAGGCATCATATTGGCATCCTTTGGTATGGCAAACATGATTGTCCCTACCGAAACCATAACCTTTATGCAAGCTGCCAAAATTATAGCTTATTTTGTTATCGGATTTACGTGTGTAGTGATAGGACTTATTTACATCAATAAAAGAACCATGGAACTATTTATTGAAGCAACAGATGACAGAATTGATCGTGATGAAAAAGTAAATGTCAATTCATTAATCTTTAATAAAAAAATCTACAACAAAGGACCTAAAATTGTTGTAATAGGAGGAGGAAGCGGACTAAATACAACCCTAGAAGGACTAAAAAAACACACAAGCAATATCATAGCAGTCGTTACTGTTTCAGATTATGGAGAAAACTTTGGAGCCAATAATGAAACCATGTTATATAAGCAATTTGAAGACATAAAAAATGGTATTGCATCTTTAGCAATAGAAGACGACAGCAAAATGAAAGAATTGTTAAATTATCATTTCACTGAAGGAAGCCTAAAAGGGATCAGTTTTCCAGACTTATATTTTGCAGCTATGAATGATATTTCCAAAAATTCAGCAGAAGCTGTAAAAGATAGTAATGGAATCTTTAAAATATGTGGAAATGTTTTACCAGTTACCAAAGACAAAATGAAAATATGTGCCGAACTAGAAAATGGTTATTTAATAGAAGAAAAATCGCAAATAGCTGAAACTGTTTATGACAAATTAACTAAAATCAATCGCGTATATTTAAATCCAACCAATTGTAAAGCATTACCAGAAGTAATCGAAGCCATAAAAGAAGCAGATGGTATCATCATAGGACCAGGAAGTTTATATACCAATGTAATACCAAACTTGTTAGTAAATGGAGTAACAAGAGCTTTAAAAGAAACAAAAGCTATCAAATTATATGTATGTAATATTATGACAGAGCCAGGACTAACAGATAATTATTCGGTTGCTGATCACATCAATGCCATTATTGAACATTGTGGAGAAGGAATCATTGATTATTGTTTATACGATACAGGGGAGGTCATCCCTGAATTCATAAAAAAATACAATTTAGATGGAGCCGAGCTAGTTGAACAAAATTTATCAGATATCAAAGACAAAAAAATAAAATTAATAAAAGAAAATATGTCAATCATAAAAGATGATTTTGTAAGACATAATAGTATGATTATTGCAGATACCTTAATCAAGATGATATGTGATGACCTAAAATTCCAAGACAAACAAAATGAACCAGAGTATATCTTAATGAATTCAAAATTGCAAGCAGATAAAGAAATTAAAAAAGAAATAAAACGTAATGCTAAAAACAAAAAAGGCAAGGAAAACAACCGTAAAACCGCACGTAAAACAAAAAGTAAATTTGCTAGTAAATACAGTGATAGGATAGAATCTATTAAGCTTTCTGATGAAAAAGCATCAAAAAGAAAAAAAGCAAGACAAGTTAAAAAAGAAACCAAAGTAGAAAATATACAAGACAAAGAAAAAATAGAAGAAATGCTAAAGCAAAAAGAAGAAATTTTAAAAGCCTATCGAGAAAGCAAAGAAAATAAAGAAGTCATTAGACCAAAAGATTATGATGAAATAAGAAAAGAAAAAATAAACAAATTTAATAATGGAAAGTAAAACCATTATATGGAGGTATACGAATGAAATTTGAAAAGAAAGACTTAGGGTTAGATACAGGGTTACAAAAAGAATGGATTATAACCAATGGAATAGGGGGGTATGCATCTTCTACCATCCTAGGAGCCAATACCAGAAAATATCATGGATTATTGGTAGCACCATTTTCAGCGCCAGCTAGAAGATATTTAATTCTATCTAAGTTAGATGAAAGCATTATTTTAGATGGTAGAAAACATGAATTATATACCAATGTATGTAGAAATCATATATCCCAAGGATTTAAATACTTAGAATCTTTCCAAAAAGAAATTTTACCTGTATTTAAATACAAAGTTGAAGATACAGAAATAACCAAAACGATTTGTATGCAACATGGAAGAAATACAGTAGGGATTTACTACAAAATAAGAAATGGAAATGCAAAAGCAAAATTAGAACTTGCACCAATATTAAATTTTAGAGATTTCCATAGCATGAATACTGGTCATGATTTTGAAATTTCACAAGATAGCAAAAAAAATAAGATAAAATTAGTCATTGATAAAAATGTATCTCATCCAGTTTATATGAAAATTTCAGAAGGAAACTATATACAACATATTCATAATCTATTTTATAATATGTTTTATGTAGAAGAAGAAAAGAGAGGATTTTTCCCAGAAGAAAATCACATAGTAAGTGGTGTTTTTGAAATTGATATAGAACCAAATGAAGAAAAAGATATTACATTTATCTGTTCTTTGGAGGAAAATATCGATGAAATCGATTATAAGCAATTAATTAATAGCGAAATTATAAGAATCAACAATATATACAATAGTTCCTTATTAATCGATAATGGAAAAGAAAATAAAACAAAAGAAGAATTAGAAAGAGATAATCTTGCAAGATTATATTTAATAGCAGCTGATAATTTCGTGGTTCATAGACCTACCTTTGGCCTTCATACCCTAATTGCAGGTTATCCTTGGTTCTTAGATTGGGGAAGAGATGCCTTAATTTCTATGGAAGGAATTTTATTAATTCCTAGAAGATATGAGCTAGCAAGAGAAATTTTGTTAACTTGTACACGTGATATCAAATATGGATTATTACCAAATGGGTATTCTGAGGTAGATAACAGCCCATTATATAATAGTGCAGATAGTTCACTTTTATTATTTGAACAAGTACAAAAATATCTAGAATATACAGATGACAATAAATTTATAAAAGAAAATATCTATCCAAAATTAAAACAAATTATTGAAAATTATGCCAAAGGAATCGACTTTGACGATAACAATATTCATCTAGAAGACGATGGGTTAATTTCTTCTGGAACAGAGACCACACAAAATACATGGATGGATGCCAAATATGCAGATTTTGCCTTTACCCCTAGAAATGGTAAAGTAGTAGAAATCAATGCCCTTTGGTATAATAGCTTGAAAATTATGGAAGTTTTAAGCAAAAAATATGAAAAATTGGGCAAAAAAATGATAAGCAAAAAATATGCAGATATGGCAGAAGAATGTAAAAAATCATTTAATAAAGAATTTTATAATGCCAGAAGAAAATGCTTATATGATGTGGTCGGAGATGGGAAAATAAGGCCAAATCAACTATTTGCCTTAAGTTTAACTTACCCTGTGGTAGAGCCGGATTCAGAAATGGCTAAAAATATCATAAGTGTAGTAGAAAAGAAATTATTAAATAATTATGGCTTAAAAACATTAGCAAAAGGTGAGAAAAACTATGTAGATATATACGAAGGAGATAGCTTCAGAAGAGATATGAGTTATCATCAAGGAATTACTTGGCCTTGGCTTCTTGGTTTATATTATAATAGTTTAAGAAACATGAAAGTTTTTGAAAAAGATAAAGACAAAAGAAAAGAACTTACTACCAAAATAAGTGAATTTAAGAAAAAAACAGAAAAAACGTTTAAAAAAGAAATAATGGAATCTGGCTGTATCGGATCTATCTCGGAATTATATGATTCCAAAACACCTTATTTACCAAAAGGAGCATTTGCTCAATGTTGGAGTATTGCCGAGGTTTTCCGTATCATTTTTGGCTAGGTCATCTAAGAGATCGAGTCTTAATGGTCCTATGGTCCATTAAGACTTGAATTTTTCGTTTATAGGAGTGAAAAATGTGAAAATTGAAGATTTAGAAAAAAATTTAAAAAATGGAAACTTAAAATCTTTGTATTTATTATATGGAGAAGAGAAATTTTTGCTTGAAAATTCTTTCAAAAAAATAAAGAGTTTATTTGGAGAAATCTTAAAAGGAATCAATTATGTGGCAATTGATGATACAAATCTTGCTGAAATCATATCTGATATAGAAACACCTAGTTTTGGATTTGAAAAAAAATTAATTGTAGCCAAAAATACAGGATTATTCAAAAAAGAAGGTAAGAAAAAAGTAAAAAAAGAAGACCAAAGTATCAAAACCAAATTACTAGATTATTTAAACGAGAATTTTGACCTTATAAAAGACACGGTTATACTAGTTTTTATCGAAAACGAAGCAGACAAATGTGAGTTAATGCAATTTATCGAAAAAAATGGAGTGGTATGTAATTTTGAATATCAAAAAGCAAGTCAAATTCAAACTAGATTAAAAGCCATTACCAATGCCTATCATGTTAACATCGATGTTCCGACACTTAGTTATTTTATTGAATGCTGTGGGACAGATATGCAGGAATTAATCAATGAAATCAGAAAATTAATTGAATATGCAGGAGAAAATGGAACTATTACAAAAGAAGATATTGACAAGCTATCCATAAAAAAAATAGAAAGTGTTATATTTGACCTAACCGATAGCTTAGGAAAGAAAAACACCAAAATGGCAATCGAAGTACTAAGAAATTTAATACTTGCCAAAGAACCAGTTCAAAAAATTTTAGTTACTCTATATAATCATTTCAAAAAACTATATTTTGTAAAATTAGCACAACAAGAGAAAAAAGATATTGTATATGCTTTAGATTTAAAGCCAAATCAGATGTTTTTAGTTAATAAATATAAGATGCAAGCAGGCTATTTTAAAACAAATGAAATACGAAGAATTTTAAAAGAACTTACCGATTTAGATTATAAGTATAAAGTAGGTTTAATCGATTTAGATGTTGGGCTTGAAGCCATACTTTGTGCTT
Source organism: uncultured Clostridia bacterium (assembly GCA_944390625.1). Lineage (GTDB taxonomy): Bacteria > Bacillota > Clostridia > TANB77 > CAG-508 > CAG-269. Next base: position 1,257 of record CALXRH010000105.1, on the reverse strand, counting down.
ATTGTTAAGAGGACTATTAAAGTGCTAAAAAAATTTTTTAAAATCAAGCTAGGATTAAATTTTTAACAGAAAATTTTAATTAATGTTATAAAAATGTATAAAAAACCTTTTTTGGATAAAAATAATGTTAAGTTATTTTTTAAAAAAAGGTTTTTTAGATCCAGGAAATTACATTTAGAAGATGTAGCCTAAAAAATATCATGCAGAACGGAGTGAAATTTTATGTTAAAAAAAATAGTAAATCATAGAATCCTAGTATTTACTTTTATTTTAAGCTTAGTTGTAATCGTAGCAGTAGTAGGATTTTCGAAATATAACGAAGTGGAGGCTTTATCCAAATATGGTTCCAGAGGGGATGAAGTCAAACAAATACAGGAAAAACTAAAAAGATGGGGCTATTATAACGGAAATGTCGATGGCATCTATGGTAGCCAAACACTAGCTGCAGTTAAGTCATTTCAACAAAAAAATGGTTTAACTGTAGATGGAATTGCAGGAGAAAAAACACTAGCAGCTATGGGAATTACAAGTTCTTCTAGTAGTTCTAGCTCAAGCGGCTCGGGTGGATCGACTAATAGTAATTCCAGTAATGTCAACTTACTCGCAAGGTTGATTTACGGAGAAGCAAGGGGTGAATCCTATACAGGACAAGTTGCCGTAGGAGCAGTTGTTTTAAATCGAGTAAAAAGTAGTTCTTTTCCAAATACTATATCAGGTGTGATTTATCAAGCAGGAGCATTTGATGCAGTTTCAGATGGACAGATAAATTTAACACCAGATAGTACAGCCAAAAAAGCTGCTCAAGATGCCTTGAATGGCTGGGATCCATCTTATGGAGCAATTTATTATTTTAACCCATCCACAGCAACCAACAAATGGATTTGGTCAAGACCAATGACGGTTACCATCGGAAAACATAGATTTTGTAAATAAAATAAACACATTTTTTGCGAAAATACTTGCAAAAGATGTGCTTTTTTTATATAATAACTAATGTTTATTGGGGTGTAGCCAAGCGGTAAGGCAGATGGCTCTGACCCATCGATGCGTAGGTTCGAATCCTACCACCCCAGCCAGCCACTAAGCTTCTGCGAATGTTAATGTATTTGAAAGAACATTTGCAGATTTATTTTTTGTATCTTTTTCTAAATGTGCATAAATATTAGCAGTAGTAGAATAGGTAGAATGACCAAGCCAATCTTGAATTTTTTTCATAGGTATTCCTTTAGCAAGTAAAAGACTAGCACAAGAATGCCT
>CALXRH010000104.1 GCA_944390625.1 uncultured Clostridia bacterium | reverse complement strand
CTTCTTCTCTTGTAAAAATTAGATAAACATTATTATCTTCATCTATCCAATGATTTTTTTGAGATAAAGATAATCTATCTAATAAAAAGGCATATAAAATTTTACTATCTGAATTTAATTTGTTTTTATATTTTTCATTTACAAATAATTCTTGTGGAATCTGATAGTATTTATGCTCCAATGTTTCATTTGATTTGTAGGGTATAAAATCCATAACAATAGTTCTCCTTTCAGTTTTGAAATTCCTGAAAGTGTTGAAATATCAATAAATTTATTTTGCGGAACATTTCAGAACATTTTTCTAATGGCAAAAATTCATTGCGGAACATTTTTCGGAACAAAATAATCGGATTTTTAAGAATTTTTTAGAACTTTTTAGAATTAAACTAAAAAAATACTATTTCCTAAAACCCTAGAAAATAGTACTTTTATATAATAAAAACTGCTTTCAAGTTCTTTCGAATTTTCTTGAAAACAGCTATAAATATGGTCGAGGTGACAGGGATCGAACCTGCGACCTCATGGTCCCAAACCACGCGCGCTACCAACTGCGCTACACCTCGATTTAATTTAAAATCATTCAACGCCATTTATCATAACACATTTCCAAAATAATTTCAAGACTTTTTTGAAAAAAAATTAAAATATACTTGCAAAATTTGAAAAAGCAAAGTATAATATAGGAGTAATTAAATTTGCACCCGTAGTTTAGCTGGATAGAATGCAAGGCTACGAACTTTGAGATCGGGGGTTCGAATCCCTCCGGGTGCACCAATAACGGATTGATTTCTCGAGAGGAGTTTGCTACTCCTCTCGAGTTTTTTATCCCTTATTTCTTTCCTAATGTCACCTCTATTTCTCTTCTTACCTCTCCCCTAATAATATTTAATTTAACTACATCTCCTGGCACTTTACCATAAATATATTCTCTCAAATCATTAATTGTATTTAAATTTTTCCCATCTATACTTGTTATTAAATCTCCTTCTTGCAAATCCGAATTCGAAGCCGGTCCGTTGGCTATTATTTGAGAAACATAGACTCCTTTATTTATCTTGTTTTTCAAATTCAAATATTCTGCTACATCTCCGTCATAGGCATAAATCCCTAAGGTTGGCTCTTCAAAACTTCCTTTTTGTTTAAAACTTTCAACAACTGGTTTTACCACATTAATTGGAATAGCAAACCCAATTCCTTCTGCAGAAGTTATTTTTACGGTATTAATACCAATTACCTCTCCCTTGCTATTGATAAGTGGTCCCCCACTATTTCCCGGATTGATAGTTGCATCTGTTTGGATTAAATCAGATATATAACTTGTATTATCGGTATCATCTACCTTTATGGTTCTATTTAAAGCACTTATAATACCAGATGTAACTGTTCTTCTAAATTCATAGCCAATTGGATTTCCAATTGCATAAACTTGCTCTCCGACTCTTAAATTTCCTGAATCTCCAAACTCTACATAAGATACATTGTTAATTTGCACTTTTATAATAGATAAATCTAAATTAGAATCACTCCATACAACAGTTCCTTTATATGTATTTTCATTGATTGTTACATAACAAGTACTATATTTTTCGCCTGTCACATGACTATTACTTAATATATATCCATTATCACTTACCATCATTCCAGTTCCTAAACCTAATTCTTCACTAGAAACATTGTTTAAAATAGACCCGCCTGTATTGGTAAGTTTTGAAATTCCAACCACACTTTCTGTAACAGTTTCTAACATATCTGCTACCGTTTTGCTATTTTGTATAACTGTTTCCACAGTTTGTGAATCATCTGTGGATAATGTTGTTCTTTTTGCTTGATAATTGGAGTCATTGGATAATTCTATATTTTGATACATGATATATAAATTATATCCAATTAATCCTACTAAAATCAAAACGAAAAGGCTAATAACTACCTTGCTTGCCTTATTTTTTTTATTTTTCTTATTTTTCATATTGACTCTCCTTCCTTCTTATTTTTATTATTTCCACAATGTCCGTAAGCTATACGAAAAAGAGCTTTCAAAAATATTGCATTTTTTTACAAATTAATATATAATTCGATAAAATACAAAAAAATAAAAGGTGAGAATGATGGAAAAAAACAATGTGTATGAACTAACCAATCCACAAAAAGGTATTTGGCTTACTGAGCAATATTTTCAAAATACCACAATAAATAATATTTGTGGTAGTCTTATTATTAAACAAGAAACCGATTTAAATCTATTAAATACGGCTATTAATTTATTTATCAAAAATAATGATAGCTTTCAATTAAGATTTAAAAAAAATCATGAAAATTTATTACAATATTTTGCCAAAGATGAAAATTATAATTTTGAGATACTTCCTATCGAAAAAGAAAGTCAAATTGAAAGTTTTGCCAAAAAAATCGTAGCTACCCAATTTGAACTGATTGATTCACGTGTTTTTGATTTTAAATTATTTAAATTATCTTCCGGCTTTGGTGGATTTATTGTAAATGCCCACCATATTATTTCTGACGCCGCAACTCTTTCTTTTGTTGGCACAGAAATTGTTCAAATTTATTCTTCTTTATTAAATAATGAGCCAATCCCTGAAAAAAATTATTCTTACATAGATTATATCCATTCTGAACAAGAATATTTAAAAAGTTCGCGTTTTGAAAAAGATCGTGCTTATTGGAATGATGTTTTAAGTCCGCTTCCAGAAGTTGCAACCATTCCATCTTTTCGAAAAACCAACTCAAACAATCGTTATAAAGCCAAAAGAGAGGAATTTGTTTTCCATAGCCAATTGGTCTCTCAAATAAAAGATTTTTGTACCCAAAATAGAATTAGTATTTTCAACTTTTTAACCGGTATTTATTCCATTTATATCGGAAGAATCAATCACATGGAAAACTTTTTGCTAGGGACCCCTGTTTTAAATCGAACCAATTACGCCGAAAAACATACATCTGGTATGTTTATTAATACATCTCTTTTAAAAATAGACACTTCTTGCAATCCTAACTTTATAGAATTTGTAAAACGTATTGCATCTACTAGTATGCAAATGTTAAAACATCAAAAATACAATTATCAAGATATCATAGAAGATATCAGAAAAAAAGACAGTTCCATTTCTAATTTGTATGACATTTTAATTTCTTATCAAATTACGCAAGCAACCGATTCCTCTCTTGCTATACCTTATTCAACCAAATGGTATGGAACCGATTATATTGCCAACAGTTTAGATATCCATTTTCACGATAATGACCATACTGGAAATTTACTGGTTGAATATGATTACAGACAAGAAATTTATACCAGTAAAGATATGAAAAATATGCACAATCGCATTTTAAATATCTTACATCAAGTGTTGGAAAATAAACAAATTCAGATTGATGCTATTGAAATTGTTTCTACCGAAGAAAAAAATGAATTAATCTCTTTTTATCAGAAAAATACAAAAGAATTTCATTATTGTAATAATGTCTTAGATCAAATCAAAGAAAACTCACAAAAAAACTTAAATGCAATTGCTATTGAAACAGTGGATGAAAAAATAACTTATCAAGAATTACTAGATCGAGTAAATCAGCTATCCAACTATCTTGTAAATAGCAACCCAAACCTATCTCATAATATTGGGATATTTACCAATCGAAATATTGATACCATCATTGGTATTTTAGCCATTATTCAAATTGGCTCTACTTATGTACCAATTGACCCGGAATATCCTATTGGGCGCATAACTTATATGATTGAAAACTCAAAAATTGATACCATACTTACAACCAATAGCCAAAATGCTAATTTATTAAATCAAGAAACCATACAAGTTATGGATATCAATCATATAAAGTATCAATCTTTCCATACTTATTTTGAACCTACTGTTAAGCGAAATATAGATGACAATTTATATATTATTTTTACTTCTGGTTCTACTGGGAACCCTAAGGGTATTACAATCACTCATAAAAATATGTTAAACTTAATTTATTTTGAAAAATATGGTACTGATTTATTAAATGGACAGAATCGAATTTTACAATTTGCAACGATGAGTTTTGATGTAAGTTACCAGGAAATCTTCTCAGCTTTACTTACGAATTCCACCCTTGTTTTAACTACTGAAGAAATGAGAAAAGATATGAAAAAACTTTCTTCTTATATTTTGGATAAAAAAATCGATACCTTATTTATTCCTCCTGCTTATTTAAGGATTTTAGTAGAAGATAAAACGGTACTGAATCAGTTAAAAGTTTATTTAAAAAATATTATCACAGCAGGAGAACAACTGATTATAACAGATGGTATTCGAGAACTTATTTTAGATGGTATAACAATAAATAACCATTACGGCCCTGCGGAAACTCACGTTGCAACAACCTATCTTGTAACCAAAGATAACATAAAAACCAAACCTCCAATTGGGTATGCCATTTCCAATACTTCTATCTACCTATTGGATTCCAAAGGAAAACTTTGCCCAAATGATACTATTGGAGAAATTGCAATTGCAGGCGACTGTGTTGGTAATGGCTATCTAAATAATGAAAAATTAAATCAATCTAAATTTATACAAGACCCCTTTACACATAAAAGAATGTATTTAACAGGTGATTTGGGGTATATGGATGAAACCTATTGTGTACACTATCTTGGAAGATCTGATTTTCAAGTGAAAATCAATGGTTTTCGAATTGAGCTTGAAGAAATTGATAAAGTTTTATTGCAAAATCCAGCAATCTCAAATGCCGTAAGTGTTATCAAAGAATTTAACAACAAAAAATATATTATCACTTACTATTGTTCGAAAGAAAATTTAGATAAAGATACTTTACATTCTTATCTAAAAGATAAATTGCCTAGCTATATGCTACCTTTTCAATTAATACCAGTTCCTAAAATTCCTTTAAACTTAAATGGAAAAATTGATAAAAAAGCACTTCCTGAAGTAAGTTTTGTGGAAAAAACAGAGCAATTTATTGAACCAAAAACAGAAAATGAAATAAAACTTGCCAGCATTTGGAAAGAAATTTTTGCCATGGAAAAAATTTCTACCCATTATGATTTCTTTGAATTAGGTGGAGACTCTTTACTTTCTATTAAATTATGTACCTTGGTACAAGAACAGTTTCATGTAAATCTTACGGTAAAAGACATTTTTGAAAAATCCAAATTTAATGATTTATTAGCTTTTATCGAAAGCAATGCTACTTCTGTTAAAGATACCATCCCCAAGGCTCCTGAGGCTCACTCTTACCCTTTATCTTCTGCGGAGCAAAGAATTTATTATAGTGTATCTATGGCAGGAAATTCTTCGGTATTATATAATTTACCTGGTGGTATTCTATTTGAACAATTACCAGATGTTAAAAAATTAGAACATTGTTTTCAAACACTTATCTGCAGACACGAGGCTTTTCGTACTTATTTTGAATTAGAGAATAGCCAAATTGTACAAAAAATTGCAGACACGGTAGATTTTAAAATAGAAACTTTAAAGGCCAATTGGGCAGATTTAAATGCTTGTTTTGAAGCTTTTGTAAAACCTTTTGATTTAACTAAAGCTCCTTTATTACGAGCAAGTTTTGTAAGTTTTGAAAATGGCAAATCTATGTTATTATTTGATACACATCATATTATTGCAGATGGTTCCTCCATTGAGATTTTTATCAAAGAATTGTGTAGCTTATATGATGGAAAAACTTTGCCTGAATTAACTCTTTCTTATAAAGATTTTGCTGTATGGGAACAAAATCGTATGCGAGAAAATAAACTAGAAGAAAGTAAATATTATTGGGTTAAACAATTTGAAGATGAAATCCCGATTTTAAATTTACCAACCAAGAATCCTAGAGGTTCTACGAAATCTTTTAAAGGTGCTAAAATATACAAAACTGTAGATATGGTTACTACCAATAAAATGCACACAATTTCTCAAAAATACGGTGTAACTCCTTATATGCTTACTTTAGCTGCTTATTATATTTTACTTTCGAAATATGCTATGCAAGATGATATCATTGTAGG
>CALXRH010000103.1 GCA_944390625.1 uncultured Clostridia bacterium | reverse complement strand
ATATTTGGTTCCTAACATTTTATCTGGTAAATATTGTTGTTCCACATAATGCCCCGGAAAATCATGTGGGTATAAATAACCTTGATGATAGCCCAAAGATTCCATTTGCTTAACTGGTGCATTTTTTATGTGCATTGGTATTTCTCCAGTATCTTTATTTTCCACATCTGCTAGTGCTTTATCTATTGCTAAATAAGAGGCATTTGATTTTTTGGATGTTGCCACATATATAGCTGCTTCTGCTAAGATTATTCTAGCTTCCGGCATACCTACCATATTAACTGCTTGCATAGCAGAATTGGCTACCACTAACGCGTTTGGGTTTGCCATTCCTACATCTTCTGAAGCTGCAATTACGATTCTTCTTGCTAAAAACATTGGGTCTTCTCCTGCTTTTATTGCTCTTGCCAAATAAAATATGGCTGCATCTGGATCTGAACCTCTCATGGATTTTATAAAAGCACTGATATTATCATAATGAGAATCTCCATTTTTATCAAATACGGCCTTTTTTTCTTGAATACAATCTTTTAAAACTTCATCTGTTATATTAATAACACCATTTGAATCCATTTGGGTTGTCAAAACTGCTATTTCTAAAGAGTTAAGAGCTGTTCTTACATCTCCATTGGAAATGATACTTAATTTTTTTAATGTTTCATCTTTTATATTTACTTTGTATTCTCCAAGTCCTTCTGGCTTTTCTAGTGCCATCTTTAAAATTTTATAAATATCTTCTTCCTTTAATGGTTCTAGTTTTACAACCATCGAACGAGAAATTAAAGCTTTATTTACCTCAAAATATGGATTTTCTGTTGTAGCTCCAATTAAAATAATGGTTCCATTTTCCACAAAGGGAAGAAGCGCATCTTGTTGCAGTTTATTAAATCGATGGATTTCATCTATAAAAAGAATGGCTTTGCCTGTTGGATTTAGCATAAAATTTTTTGTCTCTTCTATCACAGCTTTAATATCCGAAACTCCTGCTGTTACGGCATTAATCTTATAAAATCGATATTTTGTTGTTTCACTAATAACCTTCCCTAATGATGTTTTTCCACACCCGGGAGGTCCAAACAGAATCAAACTAGAAAGCCTATCTGCTTTTATGGTTCGATATAAGATTTTATCTTTTCCTAAAATGTGTTCTTGTCCAACATATTCATCTAAATTTTTTGGTCTAACTCTATAAGCTAATGGCTCAGTTGAATTCATAGGTTTTTCCCTCCTTTTTTTCTCATTGGGGACAGACCCTTTCGCAAAAGGGTCTGTCCCTTTTGCGAAAGGGTCTGTCCCCAATGAAAAAAATTATTTAATTAACATAGCATCCCCAAAACTAAAGAAACGATATTTTTCTTGTACAGCTTGATTATATGCTTTCAAAATAAACTCTCTATCTGCTAATGCTGAAACTAACATTAGTAGTGTTGATTTTGGTAAATGAAAATTGGTAATTAAACTATCTACACATTTGAATTGATAACCGGGATAAATGTATATTCCTGTGTCTGATTCGATTGGTTTTACAAAACCTGTCTTTGGATCTGCTATTGTTTCTAATACTCTACAAGATGTGGTCCCAACGGCTATGACTTTTTTTCCATTTTCCTTGGCTTTGTTTATTTTTTCTGCGTCTTCTTGTTTAATGTAAAAATGTTCTGTATGCATTTTGTGGTCTTCTATGTTTTCTTCTTTTACAGGCCTAAAAGTTCCAATTCCCACATGTAAAGTTACATTGGCTATTTGGATTCCTTTTTCTTCTATTTGTTTTAATAATTCTGGCGTAAAGTGTAATCCGGCTGTTGGAGCTGCAGCAGAGCCTTCGTATTTGGCATAAACGGTTTGATATCTTTCTTTTTCTTTTAGATTTTCATGAATATAAGGTGGAAGTGGCATTAATCCGATTTTGTCTAATATTTCGTTAAAGATTCCTTCATAGGTAAATTGTACTTTTCTGGTTCCTCCTTCTAAGATATCTAAAATTTCTGCTTGTAATAGACCTTCTCCAAAGATTACTTTTGTCCCTGGTCTTAGCTTGTTTCCTGGTCTTACAATACTTTCCCAAGTGTCTCCTTCTAGTTGTTTTAATAAAACAAATTCTACATTGGCTCCTGTTTCTTTTTTGCCATATAATCTTGCTGGGATTACTTTTGTGTTGTTTCTAACTAAGCAATCTCCTGGTTCTAAGTAGTTTATGATATTTTTAAAAACTTCATGGGTAATTGTTTTTTCTTTTCTGTCTAATACCATGAGTCTTGATTCATCTCTTTTGGAAATTGGTACTTGTGCGATTAGTTCTTCTGGTAGTTCGTAATCAAATTCTTCTAGTTTCATTTTGGGGTATTTTTCCTTTCTCTTTTCTCTTTTCTCTTTTTTCTTTTTTCTTTCTAATTCCTATATTTTACTACAAAAATCAAGTATTGTCAAAAAAATGAATTTAGGGACGGAAGAAAAAAATATATATTTTTTCCTCCGTCCCCAAAAATATATCATCCCGTCTTACTCATAATATCCCTCTTCATCTTCTTAATAATTTTTTTCTCCAACCTAGAAATATAACTTTG
>CALXRH010000102.1 GCA_944390625.1 uncultured Clostridia bacterium | reverse complement strand
ATATAATCATACATCAATTTATCATTTTCGGTTGGAGAATGTCTAATATCGATTAAAAATACAATCAAAGAAATTTTGTCTCGATGAAATAGATATTCTTCAATAAATTTACCAACTTGAGCTTGCTGGGTTTTTGACATTTTGCTATAGCCATAGCCTGGAAGGTCTACTAAATAAAATTTTTCTTCGATATTTTAAAAATTAATTTGTCTTGTTTTTCCAGGTTTTGAACTAGTACGAGCTAATTTTTTTCGATTGACCATGGTATTAATAAAACTAGATTTTCCTACATTAGATTTACCCACTAAAACAATTTCTGGTAAATCATTTTGTGGGTATTGTTTAGGACTAACGGCTGAAATTTCAAATTTTGGGTTTTTTACTAACATTTTTTCTAACCTTTCTTTGATTAATTCTTTTTACAAATCTTTTCTAGTCCACCCATATAAGGTCTAAGAACCTCTGGAACAATTACACTTCCATCAGGTTGATAATTATTTTCCATAACAGCGATTAACATTCTAGGAGGAGCAACAACCGTATTATTTAGGGTATGAGCAAAATAATTTTCTTTTTCTCCTTTAATTCGAATACCAAGTCTACGAGCTTGTGCATCAGTTAGGTTAGAGCAACTACCAACTTCAAAATATTTCTTTTGACGAGGAGACCAAGCTTCTACATCACAAGATTTTGCTTTCAAATCTGCCAAATCACCACTACAGCATTCAAGGGTTCGAACTGGAATATTCATACTTCTAAAAAATTCGACAGTATAAGACCACATTTTATCATACCAATTCCAACTATCCTCTGGTTCACACACAACAATCATTTCTTGTTTTTCAAATTGGTGAATTCTGTAAACACCACGTTCTTCTATACCATGAGCACCTTTTTCTTTTCGAAAACATGGTGAATAAGATGTCATGGTATAAGGCATTTTGGATTTGTCTAAAATTTGGTCTTTAAATCGACCAATCATAGAATGTTCAGATGTTCCAATTAAATATAAATCTTCACCTTCGATTTTATACATCATCGCATCCATTTCTTCAAAACTCATAACACCTGTAACAACATTAGAACGAATCATAAAAGGAGGAATACAATAAGTAAAGCCTTTATTAATCATAAAATCTCTTGCATAAGTAAGAACGGCTGAATGAAGTCTTGCTACATCTCCTAATAAATAATAAAACCCATTTCCAGAAACTCTTCTGGCACTGTCTAAATCTAAGCCACCTAGAGCTTCCATAATTTCTCCATGATAAGGAATTTCATAATCTGGAACAACAGGGTCTCCAAATTTTTGGATTTCTACATTTTTACTATCATCTTCACCAATTGGGACCGATTCGTGCATCATATTTGGTATTTTCATCATTCTTATTTTAATTTCTTCATTTAATTCATCTTCTAAAGCTTCGTTTTTTTCTAATTCTTCATTAATTTCTTGTACTTTCTGTTTCATTTCTTCAGCTTGTAATTTTTCGCCAGATTTCATTAAATGGCCAATTTCATTACTTAAGGTTTTTCTTTCACTACGTAAATTATCGCCTCTTAGTTTTGCTTCGCGATTTTTTTTATCTAATTCTAAAATTTCGTCCACTAAAACTAATTTATGGTCTTGAAATTTTTTCTTGATATTTTCTTTTACCATATCTGGATGTTCTCTTAAAAATTTAATATCTATCATAAAAATCAGTCCTTTCTAAATTTAACGGAATTATATACTATTTTTTTTGATATAGCAAGCTTTTCAGAATAAAAAAGCAGATTTTGGAATATATTATTATAGTAAAAAAGAGAAAAAGGAGTTAATTTATGGAAGAGGAATTTATAAAAGAACAGAAAATAGTAGAAAAAACAGAGGAGGAAAAAAACAAAGAATTATTACTAAGTATTATAACGACAAGGGAAAGTTTAAAACAAGCACACAAAAATTTTGAATTTGCAGAAAAAGATTTAATTGATTACTATTCTTACAACATAAAAGCCATTCAAGCAAAACTAGATTACTTAATAAAACTAGCTAAAGCCAAAGGATTGGTTATGGATGCCCAAACACAAAATCAGTTAGATGTGATAAAAGAAGTAAGCTAATAAATTTGGGGACGGAGGAAAAAAACGATATTTTTTTCCTCCGTCCCTAAATTTATCTTGCAATTTTTGGCTAATTATAGTAGAATGAATTAATCAAAAGAAAGGAAAAAATCAATGGCAAAAACAACAAAAACAGTCTTTGTATGCAATGAATGTGGCTATGAGAGTGCAAAATGGATGGGAAAATGTCCAGCCTGTAATAGTTGGAACACATTTTTTGAGCAAAAAATAGATAAAGTAACCGAAAATGGGGTAAAAAAAATCAAAGAAAGAAAAGAACCAAAAGCGCTAAATTCCTATAAAGGGCAAGATGTAGCAAGAACAACAACCGGTTTTGATGAGTTAGATAGAGTCTTAGGTGGCGGAATGGTAAAAGGTTCTTTAATTTTACTTGGTGGAGAACCAGGTATCGGAAAATCTACCCTTATCTTGCAGCTGTGTGACAAAATAAAAGGAGAAGGAAAAGTTTTATATGTATCGGGGGAAGAATCAGCAGAGCAAATCAAACTAAGAGCAGATCGATTAGGCATTCAAAATGATGATATTCTATTTTTAGGAGAAACAGATATTTCTATCATTAACGAAAATATAGAGGAAATTAACCCAAAACTAGTCATTATTGATTCGATTCAAACGATGTATTCAGAAGAACTTTCGGCAGCAGCTGGTAGTGTAAGCCAAGTAAGAGAAATTACATCACAAATTATGAGAATTTGTAAATCTAAATTAATTACGACCATCATAATTGGACATGTAACAAAAGATGGAACGATAGCAGGTCCAAGAGTCCTAGAACATATGGTAGATACGGTCCTTTACCTAGAAGGTGAACGTTATTTTTCCTATCGTATCTTAAGGGGTGTAAAAAATAGATTTGGTTCCACAAATGAAATTGGAATGTTTGAAATGAAAGGAGAAGGATTAGTTGAAATTACCAATCCCTCTGAAATACTAATATCCGAAAGAGAAGATAACCCGTCTGGTTCCGCTATTGTTGCTAGTATGGAAGGCACGAGACCAATGTTAATTGAATTACAAGCCTTAACAACACTTAGTGTATTTGGTATACCAAAAAGAACAGCCAATGGTTTAGATTACAATCGATTAGCTGTATTAATTGCAGTTTTAGAAAAAAGAGCCAATTTACAAATTGGTGGACAAGATATTTACGTAAATGTGGTAGGAGGCATAAAATTAAATGAACCATCCATTGATTTAGGCATTATCTGTGTCTGTGCTTCTAGTTTTAAAAATATACCAATTCCAAAAGATACGGTAATTATGGGAGAAGTTGGTTTAACAGGAGAAGTGAGAAGAATTAATATGATAGAAAAAAGACTGAAAGAAGCAGAAAAATTAGGATTTAAAAGATGTATTATACCAGAAAATAACAAAAAATACTTAGAAACATCCTACAAAATGGAAATTGTAGGGGTCAAAAACATAGGAGAAGCATTACGCGTATTAAATCTAAAAAAGGCAAAGGGGGAGGCATAATTTTTATTAACAAAATATTAGACATCATTTATCCACCAGTGTGTGGAATTTGTGGAAAAGGCAAAAACACCTACCTTTGTAAAAAATGTGAAAATCAGCTAAAAAAAGAAGCTATATTTGGAAAAGATGAATATCAAGATACTTATTTTCAAAATCACTTTTATCTTTTTCATTATAGTGGAGTAGTAAGAAATCTAATTTTAAGTTACAAATTTAAAGAAAAACCATATTTGTATAAAAGTTTTATAAATTTTTTTAGTAAATATCAAAAAAACTGTTTACAATTCGATTTTTATGATATAATAGTACCAGTTCCGATTAGCCAAAAAAGAAAAAAGCAAAGAGGCTACAATCAAAGCCTTTTAATTGCTAAAGACATAGCAAAAGAACTAAATGTAAATTTAGAACCCAACCTATTAAAAAAGGCGAAACATAATAAAATACAAAGTACTTTAAACAAAGTAGCAAGAGAACAAAATGTTAAAAATGTCTATCAAATAAACGGCAAAGAAAACATACAAGATAAAAAAATATTATTAATAGACGATATATTTACAACCGGTTCAACGGTAAATGAATGCAGTAAGATGTTAAAATTAGCAGGAGCCAAAAAAATCGATATATTAACAATTGCAAAAGATTAAGGAGGAGGAAACAAATGGATGATTTAATAGAAAGTATACTAGATTATGTACGTTCAGACTATACCGATTATGCCATTATGATTAATGGAGAATGGGGTTCAGGTAAGACGTATTTTTGGAATAATCAAGTTAAGAAAAAAATAGAAAGTTTAAAATTAAATGGGAAAAAATTTACAACCATCTATATGTCTTTATATGGAATTTCCAACTTAGAAGAAATTAGCAAAAAAATATTTATGGAAACTTCTCAGCTTATGAATCGAAATTTAAGAAGATATATGGAAGCAAATGGGCAAACCACCATTCCAGAATATGCCAAAACAGGAATTGATATGGCAAACTTTTTTGGAGCAGCTACCAATGGAAATCGAATCAATTATGAAGAATTTTTTTCAACTGATGACAAAGTTCTATGTTTTGATGACTTAGAAAGAGCTAATGTAGATGTTATCGATATATTAGGTTATATCAACAACTTTGTTGAGCATGACCATATCAAGACCATTATCATTTGTAATGAAAAAGAATTATCTACCAAGATAAAAAATAGCAACTTAGAAATGAAAACCTTTATTGCCACCTATCTTTTAGACAAACAAGGAGAGCT
>CALXRH010000101.1 GCA_944390625.1 uncultured Clostridia bacterium | reverse complement strand
ACTTAGAATTCTATGTGTTCCTACAATAACATCTACTTCTCCTAATTTTAATTTTTTAACAATTTCTGTTTGCTCTTTTTTAGTTTTAAATCTATTTAAAACTTCAACTTTAACTCCAAAATTTGACATTCTATCTCTAAATTCTTTAAATTGTTGTTCAGCTAAAACAGTTGTTGGTGCTAAATATGCCACTTGTTTTCCACTCATAACAGCTTTAAATGCAGCTCTAATTGCTACTTCTGTTTTACCATATCCAACATCTCCACATAGAAGTCTATCCATTGGTTTATCTTTTTCCATGTCTTGTTTTACTTCTTCAATACAACGTAATTGGTCATCTGTTTCTTGGTATGGGAAGCTGTCTTCAAATTGTGTTTGCCATGGAGTGTCTGGCGCAAAGGCATATCCTTTTGCTTTTTCTCTTCTAGCATATAATTCTATTAATTCTTTTGCTACTTGTCTTAAATTTTTCTTTACTTTAGCTTTAGTATTTAGCCTTTCTTTAGTTCCAAGCTTATTGACTTTAAGCCCGCCTTCATTTCCTCCAATATATTTTCTGACACTATCTAATTGGTTTGTAGGTACATATAAAATATCATCACCATAATATTTTATTTTTATATAATCTTTTGTCGTTCCATCTGCTGTAATAGTATTTACACCTATAAAAATTCCTATACCATAATTTTTATGTACTACATAATCACCTATTTTTAAATCTGCATATACTACTTTTTCTCCTTCTTTGAATGCTGATGATTTATATGTTTTTCTTTTTTCTCCTTCAATTAACTCTTGTGAAGTAATAACAACTTGATTAGTATCAAAACATTCAAATCCAGATGATAGTTTTCCAACACTTACTGTTACTATAAATTCATTGTTTTTTCCTATTATTGTTTGATTTAATTTTTCTTCAAATTTATTTAAAATTTCTTTTTCATTTAATAATGAACATATTTTTTTTGCTTTTTTTTTTGTATCTGATAATATATATATATTCTTTTTAGCCATTTGGTCTTTGAATATTTCTTTGAAAAATATTTCTATTTTTTTTTTTACTTAATTCTTTTCTTTGTATATCCAATTAAATTTTTCTGCTTGTTTTTTTACTTCATTATCAAATTTTTCTATATAAATAATTTGTTTTTTATCTAACTTTTCTTCAAATTGCTCAAAATTACAAATATTTTTCAATGCATCTGGTGCAATTTTTTCTTTCTCTATTAGTAATTGTATAATGTTTTGGCAATCATTATTAACATTTATTGCTCTTTGTTTTATTTTTGTTTCTTCGTCTATTATAATTAAAAATTTTTCTGTTAAATAATCTACAATAGTCTCTTGCTCCTCATAAAATGCATTAAAATATCTGTCACATTTACTTATATAATTTCCTTCTTTAATTGTTTCAATATCTTGTTCTATTTGATTATGTAAAAAATCTTTATATATTGTATTTCTTATTTTTGAAATAACTTCATCAATTGGTTTTTCCAATAAATATTCATGTGCTGGATAAATTGTAATTTTTTCTATATTTTCAGTAGAACGTTGACTTACAATGTTAAAATATCTTATTGAATCTATTTCATCTCCCCAAAGTTCAATTCTAACTCCTTCTTTTTCTGTTAGTGATATATCAACTATTCCACCTCTTACACTAAATTGACCTCTTCCTTCAATTAAATCACATCTAACGTATCCTAATTCTGTTAATTTTTTCTTCAAGTTTTCTAAATTTGTAATTTCTCCAACTTTGAAATTCAAAATATTTTTATAAAGTGCTTTTTTACTAATCATTTTTTGAAGTGCTGCTTCTATTGTTGTAACTACTATTCCTGTTCTCATTTCTTGAATTTTGTTTAGTGTTTCTATTCTTTCATATGGTAAGTCTTTACTTTCTGCTACATAGTCATATGTTACAATTTCTTTTTTTGGCAGATATAGTACTTTATCTGTAAAATATTTAATATCTTCTAATAATCTGTTGGCTTGAATTTCATTATAAGTTATTACACAAATTGGTCTTTTACAAAACTCTTTTGTTGCAGAAATCATTTGAGCCATTCCCACGTCTGTTAAGCCCGATATAGCTATCGGGCTTTGTTTATTTTGTATTGAATTTATATATTCATTAAATTTAGGATTTTTTCCTAATTCTCCAATTATTGTATTCATTTTTATATTATTCCCTTCACAATATAAAATAGCTTTTAAAATTTTTATCTACCGTTCATCATCTTGTAAAATTAATTGACCTTCTTTGGTTTTAGTATATTTTTTGCTGGTTTCTATATCAATATATTCCTGTATTTTTTCATATTTTATTTTAGTTTTTCCTTTTTTATTTATAATTCTTTTGCTTTGTAAATGCTCTGGAAATTTTTGCATATCTGTTAAAAACTCTAAATGCTTAACTAGTTTTAGCCTATAATCTGTTTCTCTAATTTGTGTAGATATCTCTTCAATTCCTCTTTTTTGGTCTTTTGATAAAGGAGTTAAAACATGTGTTGCTATATATTTTCCATTTACAACAAAATCATCCTTTCCTGCATATATTGGCATTATTTTATTTCCTTGATGTGCTTGAGTAAATTTTTCTACTAAATCCTTTTTTATATGTAATCTTAGAGGCATATTCAAGTCTGGCAAATCTATTCCAATTAAAACATAATCACTCTTTTTACTTTCTTGTATAATTCCCCAATTTGCAGACATATTTTCATTATTATATAAAAGGCCTAATAATGCTAAAATACTACTATCTTTTTGACCATATATATTTTTTTCTAAATTTTCTAATCCCATATATAAAGTGAAATCTTTTGCAAAATTATTTTCTAAACCTTGTAAACCTCCAATTCCAGAAAAATACTTGTTATACTGCTTACCAAATTCGCCTTCTAATTTTTTAACAGTATCACTTATATTTACACTAGTTTTCTCCTTTGATATTTTTCTACATTCTGTATAAACATCTGCTGTTTTTATATGTATAGCATTAAATTTTAATTTTAGCGCATCAAATTTTTCTTGAGAAATTCTTTGGGATAATTTTCCTTTTTGTACTATATTTTTACTATCTAAATTTAATTCATACATAATAAAATATGATTTATATATATTTATAGTTTCTTTTACTTTCTGGGAAAATCGGAATTTCCTATAAAGAAAAAAATAGGAGTAGAGTAATTTTACATCCACTCCTATTTTGTTTTTACTATTTTCAAGACATGTAAGACTAGAGGATT
>CALXRH010000100.1 GCA_944390625.1 uncultured Clostridia bacterium | reverse complement strand
AGATTCCTGTTTACACTCCTGTAAATTCTTCTATGGAATCATTAAATTTCTTAGTTCCTTTTACTTCTTTTCCACCTTTTGTTAAATAAGTTTCTGCTTTTGGATCTGTATCAATTGTAACAATTGCTTTTTTCCAATCTGATGTTCTTCCTTGATGATATCCTACTCTTTTCTTTTTACCATTTACATTCATGGTATTTACTTTTAATACTTTAACACCAAAAAGTTTTTCTACCGCTTTGCTAATTTCAACTTTGGTTGCTTTTTTGTTTACTTTGAAGGTATATTTTCCTTCTTGTAAACCATTGTTACTTTTTTCTGTAACGATCGGAGCGATTATAATTTCTTCTGCTAACATATTAAGCATACACCTCCTCTAATTTTTTAACCGTATCTAGTGGTAAAACTAAATTTTTATATCTTAATAAATCATATACATTGATTCGATTCGCTAAGATTGCTTTCGCATTTTCGATGTTTTTGGTTGATGCTTCTACGTTTAAATTTTTTCCAGGCAATATTACTAATGTTTTTCCTTCTAATTTTAAACTTTCAAAAGCTTTAACCATAGCTTTTGTTTTGATTTCTTTTAATTCTAATTTATCCACTACAGTTAGTTTATTTTCTAATACTTTAGAACTTAAAATTGAACGAATTGCTAATCTCTTTTCTTTTTTATTTACTGTGTAATTGTATGAACGTGGTTTTGGTCCTAATGCAATACCACCTTTTATCCATTGTGGTGCACGGATACTTCCTTGTCTTGCACGTCCTGTTCCTTTTTGTCTCCATGGTTTTCTTCCACCACCACGAACTTCTGCTCTTGTTTTGGTACTTTGTGTACCTTGTCTTTGGTTAGCTAAATAATTGATTAATACACTATGTACGATTGTCTCATTTGGTTCAATTCCAAATACTTTTTCGTTTAATTCTACATCACTAACCTTTTTACCATTTATATCATATACGTCTACTTTTGGCATGACCTTAATTCCTCCTTTCTTAATCTATAGCCTTAATAGCTGATTTTATTTTTAAGATAGCACCTTTTGCTCCAGGTACGCTTCCTTTTACTAAAATTACATTTTTGTCCATATCAACAGCTACTACGTCTAAGTTTTGAATGGTAACTGTAACTCTTCCCATATGTCCTGGTAATTTTTTACCTTTAAATACTCTACCTGGTGTAGAGGTTGGTCCCATAGATCCTGGTCTTCTATGATACATAGATCCATGTCCCATAGGTCCTCCAGATTGACCATGTCTTTTGATAACTCCTTGGAATCCTTTTCCTTTTGATATTCCTTGGATATCTACTTTTTCTCCAACAGTAAAGATATCTGCTTTTACTTCATCTCCTATTTTATAAGAAGAGATGTCGTCTAATCTAAATTCTCTTAAATGTTTTTTTGCTTCTAATTTAGATTTTTCAAAATGTCCCATTTCTGGTTTGTTTTTGTGTTTGGTTTTAACTTCGCCAAATCCTAATTGTATTGCATTATAGCCTTCTTTGTCAGCTGTTTTGATTTGTGCAACTACACAAGGACCAGCTTCGATTACTGTTACTGGAATAACTAATCCTTTTTCATCAAATATTTGAGTCATTCCTATTTTTTTTCCGATTAATCCTTTTTTCATTTTTCTTTCCTCCTATTGGCTGACATATCTGCCAGCATTGGTTTTTTTAGTTTTTATTATAATTTTATTTCAATATCAACACCAGCTGGTAATTCTAATTTCATTAATGAATCAACAGTTTTTTGTGTTGGGTAAAGAATGTCGATTACTCTTTTATGTGTTCTCATTTCGAATTGTTCTCTTGAGTCTTTGTGTTTGTGTGGAGAACGTATAACAGTTACAACTTCTTTTTTGGTTGGTAACGGAATAGGGCCTGATACTTTTGCTCCTGTCTTTTTAGCAGTTTCTACTATCTTTGCAGCAGACTGATCTAAAATTTGAGATTCATAAGCTTTTACCCTTATTCTGATTTTTTCACTCGTAACAACTTGATTTGCCATTCTAAAATTCCCTCCTTAAATTATTTTTTGTATTTGATTTAGCTTGGCAAGTTATAACGCACCCTGGTGTTTTGTTATTACACATTATAAAATCCCAAAATTGGCATGAAGATTTTGGGGATAAGTGCTTTATTTCTCATACTTACCGCCTGGTCTAAGCCATGACATACTCCATCGAAGTTCCCTCCATCTTTAAGATGTAGCCACATTCGACTTCAACGCTAAAATTCATACTGAAATAGTATATAACGTTTTTTTCCTTATGTCAAGAGTTTTTTGGGATTTTTTTTATTTTTTTATTATGTAAAATTGGAAAAGAGATTTCTTCCCTTTTCCAATTACCACAATTCTTCTAACTTATATTCTTTTTCCATTTTTTCATTAAAATAAATCTTGCTCAATAACTCCAATTCTTTTAAACTTTCGTCCTTTAAATGAAAACTAAACACCTTTTTTGAAGGACTTGATACAATAAATTTTAAAGCTGCCCAAGTACTTCCACTAATACTAATGGAGCTTTTATCTTGCCTATAACATTCTTCACATTTAACGCCATTATCTCTAATACTAAAATGTTTTAAATTCTCTTTTTGCCCACAATTCACGCATTCATCAACTCTGGGTTTAAAACCTAAGATACATAATAATTTTATTTTAAAAACACTTAAAACAAAATCCATATCTGTTTCTGTTTCGGATATCATATATAAGGTATTTAAATATAATTGTAAAACTTTATAGCTATTTTCATTTTCATTCGTTACATCTTGTATAATTTTTGTAATATGTACCGCATATTTTATTTTATCCAAATCGGTTCTTATATTGTAAAACATCTCTATTGTATCACAGGAATTGATGGAATAATTTTCACCAGATTTATATAATATGTACTCTCCAAAACACAAAAATTGTGTGCCTGCTAAAAGAGCACTATTTTGCCTTCTAGCGCCTTTTGCAGCACACGCAATTTTTCCGAAGACCTGGTGTTAGCATGGTAAGCATTTTATCAAAGTCTCCCATATTACTTTCTGCAATTACAATTCCCTTCGTTTTTATGATTCCCATTTGTTTCCACCTTTTGAAGATTATCTATTTCATTTTGTATATTTTCTATTTGTTTTAATTCTAAAAATGTATCAACACTACCTGTTGATTTAAATAAATTCCAAGCCATATCTTTTATCATAATGTCACTTCCTTCTTACGTTATCTTTACCAATCTTTTGCTTTTTATTCATTTTATCTTTTGGAAAAATTTTTCATTGTTCATCCAGTCTTCTTTTACTTTGACCCAAGTTTTTAGGTTTACTTTTGTTCCAAAATTTTCTTCCATGTTTTTCCTTGCCATGGTTCCAATTTTTTTAAGCATTTCGCCATTTTTACCAATTATGATACCTTTGTGAGACTCTCTTAAACAATAAATAACTGCTTCTATGTTGTAAATTTTTTCGTTGTTTTTTGTTTTTTTCAGTTTCATTTTTTCTACCTGGACATAGATGCCATGTGGTACCTCATCGCGAAGTAAAATTAAAGCTTTTTCTCGAATGGTTTCTTCGGCCAATTGGCGCAAAGTTTGGTCTGTATATTCTTCCTTTTCATAATATAATGGACCTACATTCAAATTTTTTTCGATTTCGTCTAATACGACCTCTTTGTATTTTGCTTTTTTAGCTGAAATTGGAATAATGGCTGAAAAATCGTATTGGTTTTTATAGAGGTCAATTATTTGGGCCAATTTTTCTTTTTGGACTAAATCTATTTTATTAATAATTAAGATACATTTTTTATGAGCTTCTTTTATTTTTTCAAGTATTTTCGTATCTCCTCTTCCAATCTCTTCGCTATCTGCTTCGATTAAAAATAAAATGACATCACAATTTTGAAGAGCATCCCAAGAGAGCTCTACCATATTTTCGTTTAATTTGGTTTTTGGTTTATGGATACCTGGCGTATCGATAAAAATAATTTGTGAATTTTCCCTATTTACAATTCCTTTTATTTGTGTTCTAGTTGTTTGAACTTTATTAGTAATTGCTGCAATTTTTTCCCCTACTAATAAATTTAGTAAGGTTGATTTTCCTACATTGGTTCTTCCGACAGATTGATACAAATCCTGATTTAAATTCTTTCATTAACTTCCTCCCATAACCCTAATAATATCGTTATAAGTTACCAATATCGATAGAGCTATTAATATGGAAAATCCTAAAAGTTGTAATTGTATTTCTAGATTTTCTTTTAATGGCTTTTTTCGGATGGCTTCTATGATTAATAATAATATTTTTCCTCCATCTAGTGCTGGAATTGGCAACAAATTCGTAATACCAAGTGAAACAGAAATGACTGCTAATAAATAGATATATTCCGAAAATCCGGATGTTTTAGAAACGAGTTCTGATATTCCTACAGGTCCAGTTAAGTCGCTTACTCCTACTCCTCCTGTAAATAACATTCTAATACTATCGACAAGAGCCACCGAAAAGTTAGCAGTAGCTGTTAAGGCCGTCATGAAACTTCCATATATAATTGTAACTAGAACGAAATAAACGACTAAGCCAAATAGAATATTGACCATAGCTCCTGCTGCAACAATTGCGATTCTTTTTGGTATGCTTGCTTTATTAAATGCACCTTCTTGCTCTGATGCCTCTTCTTCCCCTTCCATACTAACAAAACCACCTAAAGGGATTAGACGCAATGCATATTTGGTTTCTTTTCCTTGTTTAGATAAAATCTCTGGTCCAAACCCTATAGCAAATTGATTGACTTTTACTTTGCAAAGTTTAGCAACTAAAAAATGTCCTCCTTCATGGATAAAAATCAAAAAGCCAAGTAAAAATATAATTTTTACAGCTGAAATAATAAAACCTACCAAATTTACCTCCTGTATTCATTTTTCATTATAAATCTAATTTATTTTATGTGCCCTAAAGAACAAATGTGTATTTCTGATCTTTTCTATCAAAGCAAAAATATCATATAAGCAAATGGTGCTAAAAATAATAAACTATCAATCCTATCTAGCATTCCACCATGACCTGGTAATAAATTTCCATAATCTTTCATGTCTACAAATCTTTTGATTGTTGATGCCGCAAAGTCTCCTATTTGACTAACAATACTTAAGATAAAGCTGACAATTGTTACATAAATATAAGTATATTCTGTTCCCCAAAAATGATTGGCTATCCATGTATAAAGAAGTGTTATTATAACTGCTCCAATTATTCCCGCAATAGAACCTTCTATTGATTTTTTAGGACTAATTTTGCTAAATTTGTGTTTTCCAAAATTTCTACCAATTAAATAAGCAAAAATATCAGTAGACCATGATATAACAAATACCGCACCTATTAAAATTTTTCCATGTTCCATACATCGAATTAATTCTAAAAACATTAGAAAAAATGGTATATATAATATCCCAACTAAAGTGTAGGCTACATCTTTAAAGGTTGTTTTCATATCTGTTATAATTACTTGTAAAAATAATAGTAATACTATAAATGGTATTGAAAATACGATGGTTTGCATGAATACATCTTTGCTTAAAAACATGGCTCCAACAATGAAAAAGTTACTTAAATAACCTACCCATTCAATCGGCTTTGAGACTTTTTTTACAGCGCCAAAATATTCACTCATACAAATAATACTTACAACTAATATAAGCAAATCGATTATAAATTTGTTTCCTAGTAAAAATACGATAACTACTAGAGGAAGTCCTAATACGGTAGTTAAAATCCTTTTTAAATCCATAATTTTTATTTTTTCCCTTCTTAATTTGCTCCAAATTTTCTGGTTCTTTTTTGATATTCTATTATTGCGTTATCTAGGTCTTCTTCGTTAAAATCAGGCCAATATTTATCTAAAAATAGGAATTCTGAATATACAATTTGCCAAGGTAAAAAATTACTGGTTCTTTGTTCTCCACTTGTTCTTATTAATAGATCTGGATCTGGTTGACCAGTTGTATAAAGTTTGCTAGATATTACTTCTTCATTGATATCTTCTATGCTTATTTTTTTTTCTTCCACGTCTTTTACAATTTCTTTTACTGCTTTTATAATTTCCGCTCTTCCACCATAATTTAATGCAATATTAAATGTTACACCGGTATTATTTTTGGTTCTTTCCATACAATCTTGTATTCCTTTTTGCATTTTAGGTTTTAAAACAGTCCAGTCTCCTAAGAATTTTACCCTTATATTTTCTGAATCTGCTCTTTTTGAATATTCTTCTATATAATTTTGTAGAAGAAGCATTAAGGCACTTACTTCTTCTTCTGTTCTTTTCCAATTTTCTGTTGAAAAAGCATATACGGTTATATATTTTAGTCCTATTTTATTAGCATGTCTTACTATTTTTTCTAGTGTTTTTGCTCCTTCTTTATGCCCAAAAGCTACTGGCATTCCTTTTGCTTTTGCCCAACGTCTATTTCCATCCATAATAATGGCAATATGAGTTGGTAATTCTTCTTTTTTAAATTCCATTTGTCCTACCCCTTATTTATTTCTATCTTTTATATACTTAGCAAGCTCTTTTAAAAATTCTGCTTTTTTTCCAAAAGATTCTATATTTTCTATTGCTTCTTTTGTTATTTCTTCTAATATTGTTTTTGTTTTTTCCATTCCATATTTTGAAACATAGGTACATTTTCCTTTTGCTTCATCATTTCCTACCGGCTTTCCTGTGATAATTTCATTTCCTTCTACAGATAAAATATCGTCTTTTATTTGAAAGGCTAATCCTATTTTTTCTGCATAATTGGTAAGTTTGTTTAAATCTTCTGCATTGGCATCTGCCAGTATTGCCCCCATTCGTACACAAAGTTTTAACAAAGCTCCTGTTTTGTTTTGATGAACATATTCTAAATAGTTAGCTAGAACTTCTTTTCCCTCATATTCGGTATCTACATATTCTCCTGCTATCATTCTATCGGTCGCTAAAGAAAATTCATGAAATACTTTTACTTTTTTTTCTAATTCTTTTGGATTTATGGTATTTAATAAATCCTTACTAATTACCAGATAAGCATAATTAAGAAGTCCATCCCCTGCTAAAATGGCTGTTGCTTCATTAAATTTTTTATGATTGGTAAGTTTTCCATGTCTTAAATCATCATTATCGATTCCTGGAAGGTCATCATGAATTAATGAAAAATTATGTACCATTTCTATGGCTACCGCATATGGCATACAGATTTCATAATTGTCTTTGAATAATTGATAAGTAGCCAAAACTAAGGTTGGTCTTAACCTTTTTCCTCCAGCCATTAAACTATATTCCATCGAATCATTTAAAATTTTTTCTGGACAATCTTGTTTTCTTATATATTTTTCTAAGTCTTGTTCGATTTGATTTTGATATTTTTTCAGCTCTGCTTTAAAGTCCATTTTACTTGTTTCCTTTCCTTCCATTAAATGGAAAGTATTTCATTTTCTTTACTTTGTAAAACCTTATCTACTTCTGCTATTGCTTTATCGGTCAATTCCTGAATTTTATTTTCTGCTTGCTTTAATTCATCTTCTGTCATTTCGCCATCTTTTTGTGATTTTTTTGCTAAATCGATTCCGTCTCTTCTAGCATTTCTTACAGCTACTTTGCAATCTTCTGCCATTTTTTTTATATCTTTTACTAATTCCTTTCTTCTTTCTTCTGTTAATTCAGGAAAAGCAAGTCTTATTACTTTTCCATCATTATTTGGGTTAATTCCAATATCAGATGCTAATATTGCTTTTTCTATTTCTTTTAAAATAGACACATCCCAAGGTTGAATAACAATCATTCTAGCTTCTGGAACAGATACCCCCGCTAATTGATTAATCGGTGTTGGTGTTCCATAATAGTCTATTTTTACTTTGTTTAATATGGCAGGATTGGCTCTACCTGCTCTAACTTCTGAAAATTTTTCATTTAAATTATCAATTGATTTATTCATTTTTTCTTTAATTATATTATAATCCATAATTTTTAATTTATGTTAGTTTCTGTTTTTATGTTCTAACATAATCCTCCTTTTTTATAAAATTTTTATTTTACGGTTGTTCCTATTTTCTCGCCTTTTACTGCTTTGACAATGTTTTCTGGTTCTGCTATCCCAAATACAACAAGTGGTATGTTGTTATCTTTGCATAGGGCTGTTGCTGTTGAATCCATCACTTTTAAATCTCGATTTAATACTTCTTGATAAGAAATTTCATCAAATTTTTCGGCTGATGGATCTAGCTTTGGATCTGCTGAATAAACTCCATCAATTGCTTTTCCTAGTAAGATAGCATCTGCTTCTATTTCTGCGGCCCTAAGTGCAGCACCAGTATCTGTTGAAAAGAATGGGTGTCCCGTTCCGCAAGCAAATATTACTACTCTTCCTCTACTTAAGTGTTTTATAGCTTTTCTTTTGATGAATGGTTCTGCTATTTCTCTCATTTCAATTGCCGTTTGTACTCTGGTGTATACTCCTCTTGCTTCTAAGGCATCTTGAAGTGATAAGGCATTCATTGCTGTTGCTAGCATTCCCATGTAATCTGCTGTTGTTTTTTCCATTTGTTCTCCATTTCTTCTTCCTCTCCAGAAGTTTCCTCCTCCTACAACAATAGCTACTTCTACTCCCATTTGTGTTACTTCTTTTATTTTGTCACATATTGCGCCTACAACTTCGATGTTGATCCCTGTTTTGTCTTTTCCCGCTAATGCTTCTCCACTTAATTTTAGAAGAACTCGTTTATACTTTGCTTCTGACATTTTTAATCTTTCCTTTCTTTTTCAATTTACTCTGGGTATTGTATCATAAATACCGTAAAATCACAAGAGTTTTTGATTTTTATTGTAATTCTTCTATTTCTTTTTTGGTCAAGCCTGTGGCATCCATTATTTTTTCTATTTCTACTTCCATTCTTAATAAATTTTTAGCTATTTTTCGTCTTTCTGCCACTGTTCCCTGTTTTAATCCTTCTTCTTTTCCCTGTTTTAATCCTTCCTCTTTTCCTTGCTTTAATCCTTCTTCTTTTCCTTGCTTTAATCCTTCTTCTTTTCCTTGCTTTAATCCTTCTTCTTTTCCTTGCTTTAATCCTTCTTCTTTTCCTTGCTTTAATCCTTCTTCTTTTCCTTGCTTTAATCC
>CALXRH010000099.1 GCA_944390625.1 uncultured Clostridia bacterium | reverse complement strand
ATATGCATCACTTATTATTTAAAATATAAAAAAGAATATGACTTATTTCATCACATCCTTTTATCTAAACTATTTAATTTTACAGAATCCTTATCATTGTTTTACTTTTATCGACACTACCGGAATTAATATAACAATGTATGGAATGATATATCGTGACTTTGCCTCCCAAAGTACATGAAATAAAAATCCCCCTACAAAAACAGTAATTAAAAGTAATAGTTCTAAGGAAATATTTTTTCTATTTTGGAACAAGATAATAAGACTACATAAACCGATTAGTATTAACAATACTTTTTGGTAAAAGGTTAGCGGTTTTATAAGCCATTCTAAATTATAATTTTTTACCGTATTATTTCTTACGGCAGAATATGTATTTTCTGTCCACATAGAGGAAATTTTCATTAGATAAAATTGAAAAGTTTCTTCTAAATTTTGGGAGAAATAGGATAATCTTGTTTTTATTTTTTCTAAATATTCTGTTTTACTGTTTTCTGGATTTTTTAATGCTGGTATTGCTATTTCTTCATTATACCAACCATTTCCTCTTGGCGACTCTTCCATTCCCATAAGCAAAAAACTTACACTTGGATAGGTTTTATTTTTATCTAGTTCATATTTTTTAAAATAATAATTTTTAACCAATGTAGCGGGAAGTATGGCTATTACTATATATAAAATAATTACCAATAGACGGTATGTCGTTTTTTTCCATAATTTTTGCTTAATTTCTTTTTCTAAATTGAATAGTAAATAGATTACTGTTGCTATGATAAAGATTAAGCTATTCATTCTCATCATATAAGCAAACATGGAAAAAATGGATGAAAAAAGAAAGTATCTATTTTTTTTGGTTTCTGTATAGCGCATAATAAAATAAATCGAAAACAAACATAGGGCTAAGCTTGGTATATCTCCATAAATGAAGGTAGAAAGCATTGGCAATGACAAAAAGGTTAGGATTAGTAAAAATGGTAATACTTTGTTTGTTTCATATTTTTTGGATAATTGTTGACTGATTTTGTAAATAGCTATTACGATTCCTACATTGGCCATAATATTTATGATTCTTAATACTTCCATGATATCAAAACGTATGATATGGAAAAACAAATGATAAACAAAAGCCAATGAAATTTGTTGTGGATAAGCTTGTATATATTGGATTAGAGGAATTCCTATGTAAGTCATATTGGGTAAGAATTCTTCTGTATCTCCTCTATAAAAAGTTTGCGCCAAATTACAAACATGTACAGAATCTCCTATCACTCTAGGGTTTATTAGTATGCTCCATAAAATGCTACTTGCTGCATAGATTGCTAGAGCGTTCATAAATAAGAGTGTTCTAATTTCTTTTTTTGATTTTTCTTTTGTGCTGTGATATAAATATTTATCAATTATTTTGGTTATAAAATAAATTAGGCCCCCTATTACTATAACTCCTAAAACATAATGAATAGAATTAAAATGAATGGTAATATGTTCCGAAGTGTCTAAGTCTGCTGTAAATACGATATTTAGTACGATTATGATTACTAAAAATAGTATTCCCAATCCATATATTATTTTTTTTAACATGTTTCTCTCCCTTTTATTTTCCTAAATTTTAGCTTAGATTATTTTTCGTTATTTTTGATTTCTTCAAAAATAAAATTTTCTATTTTTTGTTTATTTTGTTCTAAATTTTCTCGAATATTGGTTGCTCGAATTGGTATTTTCTCTCTTTTTTGGTCCACTCTTCTGTCGATAATGTTTAAATATTTGGCAACTTTTTCTCCATATGGCTCACTACTATAAAAATGGGTACAATGTAAATTTTTAATAATGGGTATGAGATAGTCCATTTGAATTTTGACACTTTTTTCGTCTAGCCCATATTGTTTGGGTGGATGGTAGGCATAGAGCACTTCCACCTGCGGATATAGCCTTTTAATCCAGTTGGCTCTTGTTTGTAGTGGTGTTTTGATTACATCTGTTTCATAAATAACTACATAAAATTTGTCCATTTCTTTTAAAGCTGTTTCGATTAAATATTGATGCCCTTTATGTAAAGGAGCAAATTTTCCTATGGTAAATCCTATTTTTTGAGGCTTGTGTAAATTTTTGGCTCTTGTAATAGACTGGTAACCATATTTTTCTTTTAATTGATCCATAACTTGATCTAATTTTTCTTGTTTTTTGCTGTCTTCATTTTGAAATAAAGATAATTGTTTTTCTTGTTTTTCTACTAAGTTTTCAATTCTTACCCCTACTAATCGAATTGGTCTTGGTATCTGATACATTTGGTGTAATAGTTCTTTTGCTTTTTGGTAGATGTCTTTTGTATTAGCTGTTGGTTCTAATAATTTTCCTTGATGGGTTTTATCCTCAAAGTCTTTTGTTCTTAGCTGAACACTTACGGTTTTTCCTAATAGCTCGTATTTTCTTAGTCGATAGGTTGTTTGTTCTACCAATTTTAATAAAATTTCTTCTAATTTTTCGATTTGTGTAATATCTTTTGGTAAAGTGACAGAGTGTCCTATCCCTTTTGGCTTTTCTGGCTTGTCTTTTACTTCTGATTTGTCTATTCCATTGGCATATTCCCACATTTGGATGCCGTGTTTTCCGAATTTTTTTTGTAAAATTTTGGGGTTTGTTTCTGCTAGGTCTTTTATGGTTTTGATGCTCATATCATGTAATTTGGGAACTGTCTTTTTTCCTAACATAAATAATTCAGATACTGGTAATGGCCACATTTTAGTGGGGATTTCTTCTTCAAATAAGGTATGAACTTTATCTGGTTTGGTAAAGTCTGATGCCATTTTGGCCAACAATTTATTATGGGCTACTCCTACATTTACGGTAAATCCTAGTTCTTTTTTTACTTTTTGGTTGATTTCTTTTGCTTTGTTTAATAAAGTGTCTTTTCTTAAATATTCTGTCATGTCTAAAAAACATTCGTCTATACTAAATCGCTCGATTTTGTCAGTATATTGTTGTAATAGATGGTAAAGCTTGTCTGAATATCTTTTGTAAATCCCGTGATTGGACGGAAAGATTTGCAACCCAGGACATTTTAGTTTTGCTTGGTAAATTGTTTCTGCTGTTTTAATTCCATATTCTTTGGCTTTGGTGCTTTTAGCAAGTACAATGCCTGATCTTTTACTTTCATCTCCTCCAATGATGGCAGGAATATTTCTGATATCTATTTTGCTTCCATTTTTAAGCATTTCTATTGCTGTCCAGCTTAAAAAGGCGTTATTTACATCAACGTGTAAGATTTGTCTTTGCATTTTTACCATCTCCGCCTACATTATAGAATATTTGTTTGTTTTTGTCAAC
>CALXRH010000098.1 GCA_944390625.1 uncultured Clostridia bacterium | reverse complement strand
CCGAAGAAGAAATGGACAAAATTATAAAAGATTTTGATATTCATGACCAAAAAGATGATATTCGAAAATGGTATGATGGTTATACCATTGGAAATACCACGGGAATTTACAATCCTTGGAGCATTTTGAACTATTTAACTAGGCTACAATTAGTCCCTTATTGGGTAAATACCAGCTCTAATGACCTAATTAAACTCATTTTAAAAAATTCTGCAACCATTAAAGAACAAATAGAAATCCTACTAAAAGGAGAGGAAATTGAGGTACCTATTAACTTAGAGACCGTTATTGTTGGAATTGAAAATAACGAAAATAATATTTGGGGTTTACTATTGGGTACAGGGTATTTAAAAGTTACCGAAACGGTTGATTTGCAAAATAAGATTTACCGCGTAAAACTACCAAATTATGAAATAAAACTTTTATTTGAAGAAATTATAAGAGACTGGTTTTACGATAAAGTAATTGGCAATGATTTACGTTCTATTTTAAAAGATTTGATTACTTTAAATCTAACGGAATTTGAAAAAAAGTTTCAAATACTTACTACCCAAATGTTTAGTTTTATGGATGTTGGTAAAAACACAGCAGAAAATTTTTACCATGCTTTTGTTCTTGGCATGCTAGTTGGTTTAAAAGATACTTACTACGTTAATTCTAACCGAGAATCAGGGCTTGGCAGATATGATATTATGTTAGAACCAAAAGATAAAAATGCGAATAGTTTTATTATGGAGTTTAAGGTTTTAGAAGATATGAAAGAAAATACGATTGAAGAAACTGTTAAAAATGCCAAAAAACAAATTGAAGATAGAAATTATGAAGAAAATTTAAGAACAAGAGGCTTTACTAATATTACGAAAATGGTTTTTGCATTTAATGGAAAAGATGTAAAGATAGAAATTTTTTAAGTCAAAGGAATTGCGTCAATCTTGTTAAGCCAGAAAAATCAACCCTTATAGAGTTGATTTTTCTAGCTTTCAGGTTCCTATATGGCTCCTATTCTTCTTCCATTTCCTTTAACATAATATCACCAAAAACCGCATACCCCTGTGTTGGGTCATTTACCAAAACATTGGTTATAGCTCCGAATTAATTTACCATTTTGAATAACAGGACTTCCACTCATCCCTTGAATAATTCCTCCTGTTTGATTTAATAATTCTTGGTCAGTTACTTTGATTAGCATTGATTTATTATCTGTATCATTACCTATAAATATTTTTTCTATTTCGATTTCATATTCTTTTGCATAAGTTCCATCCAAATTACAATAAATCGTTGCTTTTCCTAGTGTTATTTCCTCTCTTCTAGCCACTTCCATTTCTTTGGATAAATCCAAATGAATTGCCGATAAATTATTTACCGTACCATAAATTCCCAAATTACTATTTTTATAGATATTTCCTATAATGACCCCATCTTCAATTGTACCTTGAATTTTTCCGTGGACTTCCTTTTAACCCTTTTATAATTGACAAAATCTTGGTTGTTAAAAATTCTCCATTAGCTATTTCCACTAAATCTCCTGTATCACTATCAGTTATGCCATGACCTAATGCTGCAAAATTTCCTGTTGATGGTTCATAAAAGCTAAGGGTACCAATGCCAGCGCTACTGTCTCTTACCCATAATCCTATCTTATAAGTTCCATCTGTTGCTTTGATTGGTATTATGTTGGCTATACAAATTTCATTATCTTTTACATATTCTATATCAATACTGTTTCCAGCAGATTGATTGATTAATTGGATTAAATGTTCTGCATTGGTTACCTCTTCTTCGTTAACTTTTATAATTCTATCCCCTTCTTCAATTCCAGAATTTTCGTATGGTTTATATTTTTGATTATCTTCTCCTTTTATTTCACTCATTCCTACTACTAAAGCCCCATTGGTATATAGCTTTAGGCCAGATACTTGCCCTACTGGAATAACGGTTGTTTCTTCAATGATACTAAGTTCTACTTCTTTTATGGTAAAAGTATCAAATAGTTTTACTTCGACAGTATTAGAAGTTTTTTTCTCTTCGCTAAGACTGGAGGATGTTAATACCGTATTACAATCCTCTTCTCCTATTTTGAATGAAATTCCAAAAAATTCTCCTAAATTTAAGGATTCTCCATTATATAAAATTATATGATTTGGTATGTTGTCTATTTTACACCAATAGATAAATAAGCATAATAAAAAAGCAATGATTAAAATTCTTCTCGTTTTTTTCATTTCTCTCACCTTCGAATTTTATTATTGCTTTTTTTTAAATTTTTATGCTTTTTATAAATTTTTTTCATCTAGGGAATCTAAATTGTCTAATGCTTTTCCTGTACCCAGTGCCACACAAGATACGGTGTCTTGTGCAATCATCACATTAATTCCCGTTTTTTCTTGTAAAAGCTTGTCTAATCCATCGATTAAACAGCCTCCACCTGTCATGTAAATTCCTTTATCACTAATATCTGCTGCAAGCTCTGGTGGTGTTCTTTCTAAAACAGAATGAACTGCATCTACGATCATCATAGCTGGCTCTTGCAAAGCTTCTAACATTTCGTTGGAATGAATGGTAACTGTTGTTGGAAGTCCTGTTGTTAAGTCTCTTCCTCTTACATCCATTTCTACGTCTTGTATTTTTGGATACACACATCCTACATTTACTTTTAACTCTTCTGCCGTTCTTTCTCCTATTGCTAAATTGTACTTTTTCTTAATATATTTGCTAACATATTCATCAAACTTATCTCCTGCTACCTTTATCGATGTACTTACAACAGAACCGCCTAATGAAATGACAGCAATATCTGTTGTTCCTCCACCAATGTCTACTACCATATTTCCACAAGGTTTAGAAATATCGATTCCTGCTCCTATTGCTGCTGCTATTGGCTCTTCTATTAAATATACTTTTCTTGCTCCTGCATTAGTAGCTGCATCAATTACTGCTTTTTTTTCAACTTCTGTTACTCTTGATGGAATACAAATCATGATTCTTGGTGCAAATAAGTTTTTTCCTCCCACTTTATTTATAAAATATTTTAACATTTTTTCTGTTACCGTATAATCAGAGATAACGCCTTCTCTTAGTGGTCTTGTAGCAACGATGTTTCCTGGTGTTCTTCCTAACATTCTTCTTGCTTCTTCGCCTACTGCTACAACACTTCCCGTGTTATTATCTACGGCAACTACTGATGGCTCGCGTAGTACAATTCCTTTTCCTTTTACATATGCGATAACTGTTGCTGTTCCTAAATCAATTCCAATGTCTTGTCCCCAACCGAAATTTAAACATTCTGCATCCTTCTCCTTTGCTCTATTTATATTTATTACATTATTATTACATTTTCTTTACGATTATATTACACTTTTTTGAATTTATCAATACATTTAAGCAAATTTTTATAATAAAACCATTTAAAACAGGTCATATTAATTATAACCTGTTTTAAAAAATTTAAAAATGTTTTCCTCTTCTTTTTGGATTTGATGTTCCTAAAAGTTCATCTGTCTCTTCTGGTTTTGTTTTCTCTTCTTCCTCTTCTTTTATAATAGCTTTTTCCACATTATTTTCTTCTTCTGAATCTTCGCTACTTGGTTCTGAAATAGTATCAATGGTTTGATTTTCTTCTGGTTCGTCTATTCTTTTATTATTTACTCTACTAAAGAATTCTTCTTCATCATCTAAATTTAATCTTTCTTTATTCATTCTTTCTCTATCTTCTTCATCATATTCATAAATATCTTCAACTATATTTTTTGCTTTATATCTATTTCTTACAATTATAAAAACAATGACACATACTATTATAAATAGGATAACACCCAATACAATATATCGAATTTTATTTGCTTCTTTTACTCCATCATTTAATGTGGTATTAAGAGCTTCTAAATCGATATTGGTTTTGTTTACGATAATTTGATAAGTCGCATTTTGATCTGTTTCTTGATTATGTACTAAAATGGTAATTGTATTTTCTCCGTCTTTTAGGTCCGTATTTCCTACAATTTCTACACTAACATTGTGGTTGGCTCCTTCTGCAACTACATCTAAACTGGATATATCACCATTTACATCTAATGTATATTCATAGATATCTGGTGAAAATTCTGGGGTTAATTCATATCCTGTTACTTCTAATTTTATCAAGTCTGAAGCTGTATTGGTGGTATTGGTTTCTTCCGTCTGTGTTGTTTCTTCGGTAGATACCGTGTTTTCTGATGCATTTTCTTCTCTTGTAACATTTATGGTATAGGTTTTTTTCGTTCCATCTTCTGCTGTAACAACAACATTAAGTGCATTTTTTCCAACTTCTAATTTTTGTGTTCCTGTTCCGGTTAAACTGGCTTTAGAATCTTGTAAATTAGCATAAACCGTTACTTCTTCTACGTCATTTGGTACTGTTACATTGTATGCTGTTGTACCTGGTTTAAATCCTTTAAAATCATTTGGTCGAATCCCTAAATTACTTAAGTTAGCATTATTGGATTTTGTCACCGCTGCTCCCGTTTCTTCATTGCCATTTGATGAATTATTGTTAGAATTATTATTATCAGAATTATTTTGCGAATTGTTTTCTGATGTTGTAGGTGCTGTTACTGTTACAATACTATTATTGGCTACACCATTTACATTAAAAGATACTTTGTACGTTCCAGGTGTACTTGGTGTTTGAAAGGTATAGGTAGCTAAAGTAGTTAATCCTGTTAATCCTGCATAAGAAACCGCACCGGTTGAATTATTTGGAACGCCACTTGTTGAAACAGAAGAATAAGTTAATCCTCCTGAATTACTTATTGATAAATCAAAATTTTCTAATGCCTCTGTTGATGTAACAGTTATAGAGACTGTTGAATTAGTGGTTCCACTAGGGTCTGTTGAATGAATTGCCGCCTTGGAAACCCCTATATTCAATCCTATAAACATCATTGATAAAATAAATATTTTTAGTATTCTATTTTTCGTAATCATTTACCTTCTCCCTCTTAAAAATTTGTGATTAATCCTACACTATATTTTAAAATTAATAGTGCATCTTCTGAATTTACATTGCCGTTTTTACTTACATCTGCTACTGACTCATTTATTTGCGTTAATCCTACACTATATTTTAATACAAGTAGCGCATCTTCCGAATTTACCTTGCTGTCTCCATTTACATCTCCTAATACATTTGATGGATTACTATTTGAATTATCATCATTAGAATTGTTACTATCTGAACTATTATTTGAATCATTATTACCTGTATTATGATCAATTGTTAAGCCTTCTCCACCAACCGCTATTAAATATTCTTTATAGGTACTTTCATAATCATAGGTCGTTCTTGCAACATAGCCTACTGTTCCATCACTTTTTAAAATTTTATCCCAATAGGCACCATTTACTTTAGTGGTTGCTCTTTCAAGCCTTGTTGCAATTTCACCTGTATATAAATATCCTTTCGTTGTAGAACCATTTGGTTCGTTTCTCATTCGGATGCTGGATGTTACATTGGTATATACTAAATCTACTTCTACTTTTTGTGAGGTACTTGTCGTAGATGGTCTGGCTGAAGTATTTGTTGGCATATTTTCATAGACTGGTATAATAAATGTATAGCTATTTTCCATGGCATTTATCTTATTTATCGTTTTTCTAAGGGTTGTTCCTTCATTTTGGGCAGCTAGTATATTTTGCATATATTGGTGCCAATACATTTTTCCGTCGGAATTTTCTACGTCAAATTTTTGAAAATACATCGTATTTTGCCCAACAGCTATATAGTTGCTTGCTATGATTTGTATTCCGCCTTCTAAACTAAGTTCTAAATTTGTCCACCCATAACTTTTAGCTTTAGCTAAACCATTTAATATTACTTTTTCTTTATTACTTCCCGTTGCTCCTATGTTAAATACATTATAATACCCAACATATTGACCATTGTATCCATTTCCTTGTGTTAAAGTAGAACCACTTTTTCCTTGTTCTTGTATAATTCTAGCTGCTATGTAATATGGATTTACATTGTAAGTTTTACAAGCATTCATGATTGTGTTAATATAAGTATCACTCTCTAAAAAACTTCTACTTAACATTTGTTTAACTACATCTCTTGAATATCCACTTGATTCATTATAAGATAATTCTAAAAATTGAAATATGTCAGAGGAATTTAAAGATGCTCTAGGATCCATCATATATTCTATTGCAGAAACAGAAGCACATTTCCAGCTACCAGAATCATAGGCAGTGTCTCCACAATAACCACATACCCAGTCTCCTGCATAAGACGAACTATCTGGCACTAAATTTTTTGGTGAACTTCCATGTCCTGTATATTCATAGGTTATGGCCTCATTCCAATCAATTCCTGTATATAAAATTTTAAAATTCCAGTTTGGATGCTCTTTTTTTAGATTTTCAATTTTTTCTTTGATTCCAGGATATTTGGCATTATCCAAAGAATTAATATCACTGCTAACATTTTGTGTTACAGCTTCTACATTATATTGGACTAAACTTAAATATATGCTTACTAAAATATTAAAGATGATTAAAACTGCTACTATTTTTATTCTTTTCTTCATATTTATCTCCGTACCTTTCCTTAGCTAAAAGCTATTTTTTCCCATTTTTGTAAATTTTTTTCTTTTTTCTTCTATAGTATATCATTTTTAGTTTTTATAAGTCAATAAA
The DNA here is from genome assembly GCA_944390625.1 of uncultured Clostridia bacterium. Taxonomy (GTDB): domain Bacteria; phylum Bacillota; class Clostridia; order TANB77; family CAG-508; genus CAG-269. The sequence continues at coordinate 10,095 of CALXRH010000098.1, read as the reverse complement.
TTTTGTTAATTTTTTGCGAAAAGATGAATTTGATAAATTTTGAGACGGAGGAAAAAATAATATTTTTTTCCTCCGCCTCAAATTCACAAATTCATCTTTTTTATACTTTTTTTATTCTCAATAATATTGACTCTAAATCAATCGAAATTTCACCTTTTATTTTTTCATATCCATATACCAATGTTGTATTAACTTTAAAGCTACTATCTTTACTTTTTATATTAATAAAACCTCTTTTTTCATCATATTTTACAGTCGTTTCTTCTAATTTTAGTTTTCCTTCTATGCTTTTTTCAAATTCAAGCTCTATGGTAGTTTTGTTTTGAAATTCTTTTAAATTCTCAGTCAATTCACTTTCTTTAAATTTTGCCATAGTAATTACCTTCCTTCCTTTTTTATTATTTACTAATTGAAAATTTATATTCATGATAACTTAATAAGTTTTTAACTTCTTATCTTGAATAGGATTTCTAAGTTTCATCACCTCGAATCGCGAATTTTATTTTTTAGATTACTTGAATTAAACATTTTTTATGAATTAAAATTTGATATTATCTTAGCATATTATCATCATAAAATCTAGCGAACAATTCAAAAAAAAATAGAATATCTATTATGATACTCTATTCTTTTATTTTTTAATTCATTTGAACTTTTCCTATTATATCATTTACATCTTCAATATGATGTCTATTTAAATAATTTTCGATTCCTTTTACTGTTTTAGGTGCTGTATATGGGTCGATAAAATTTCCACATCCTATTGAGACTGCTTTAGCTCCTGCTAACATAAATTCAACAGCATCTTCGCCATTGGTAATTCCACCTAATCCCATTACTGGAATTTTAACGGCATTTGCTATTTGATATACCATTCTAACTGCTACTGGTTTAATAGCAGGTCCTGAAAGCCCTCCTGTATTATTAGCAAGTACGGGTCTTTTCGTTTCGATATCTATTTTCATAGCTAATAGTGTATTAATAGCAGAAATAGCATCTGCTCCAGCATCTTCTGCTCCTTTAGCAATTCCTGCTATATCTGTTACATTTGGTGTTAATTTTACGATTAATGGTTTATCTAATACTTTTCTCACTTCACCCGTTACCTTTTTTACTCCCTCATAGGTATTTCCAAAAGCCATACAACCTTCTTTTACATTTGGACAGGACAAGTTTAGTTCTACTCCATCTATATCTAATGTATTTAATATTTTACATAGTTCTACATACTCATCAATTGAACTACCACAAGCATTTACAATTATTTTTGTATCAAATTTTCTTAAAAATGGTAAATCATATTTAGCAAAATATTCTACTCCTGGATTTTGTAACCCAATGCTATTTAACATTCCTGATGCTGTTTCACAAATTCTTGTTGGCCTGTTTCCATTTTTTGGTTTTAATGAGGTTCCTTTTGTTATAATTGCTCCTATTTTTCCTAAATCATAAAAATCACTATACTCTCTTCCATAGCCAAAAGTTCCTGATGCTACTGTAACTGGATTTTTTAATTTTATTCCTGCAAAATCTACTTCTAAATTCATTTTTCAATTCTCCTTTATTTTATTTTGGGACCCAAAAGACCCGGCCTCTTTGGTTCCCATTAAAATTCAACATAAGTTGCATCAAATACAGGTCCTGCTTTACATACACCTACATATTCAGGTTTTTCTGCTGGTGATTCTGCTATTTTTACAGAACATCCTACACAAACTCCCATTCCACATCCCATTCTTTCTTCTAACGATACTTGGCAAGGGATATTTTTTTCTACCGCTAAAGCTTTTACAGCTCTCAACATTGGTAAAGGACCACAAGCATAAATACTATCAATTTTTCCGTTTTCAATATCTTCTTTTAAGAAATTAATGGCAAATCCATTTTTTCCATAACTTCCATCATCTGTTGCTAAACAAAGTTCTGTGGATACTTGCTTAAATTCTTTTTCTAGTAATACAAAATCTTTGCTTCGATAACCCAAATAGGTGTTGACATTTTTGCCATCTTCTTTGGCTTCTTTTGCAAGTTCATATAGTGGAAATACGCCGATTCCTCCACCAAGGATACCTAAATTTTGATATTTTGAATAATCAAAAGTTCCATATCCTAGAGGTCCTATGATATCAATATTATCTCCTATCTGTTTTTGAGCAAGTAACTCCGTTCCTTTGCCTTTTACTTGGAAGATGAATTCTAAAATTCCTTTTTCTTTGTCCATGTTGTATATACTAATTGGCCTTCTTAAAAACGGATCTAATTGGTCAGTTACTCTTATTTCTAAGAAATGTCCTGGTTTTGCTTGGTCTGTGATTTCTTTTGCTTCTACACTAAATTTAAAAATATCGTGTTTTAATTGGTCTACTTGTACTAATTTTGCTTGTATCTGCACTTTTGGCATGATTTTTTCCTCCCTTTTTATCTATTTTTTTGCTTGATTTAACTCGTCTCTCATTCTAATTGCTTCTTGTCTTGTTGCCTCTGCATATTGTTCTTCTCTAAATTTATCTTTCCAGATTTCTGATTGATAAGCTCCCATTAGACTTCTCGTTGCATTGACAATTCCGCCAAGCCCTCTTTCGTCAAATCCAAGTGCTATGTCTTCTGCTTTTCCTCCTTGTGCTCCATAACCTGGAATTAGGAAAAAGGTGTGTGGGGCTAATTTTCTTATTTCTTTTAGTTGCTCAGGGTAAGTTGCTCCCACTACTGCTGCAATACTGCTATATCCATAGTTTCCTACTAAATCTTTTCCCCATTGTTCCACTAATTTAGCCACTTGTTCATATACTTTTCTTCCATTTTCCAATTTTAAATCTTGAAGTTCTCCGGATGATGGATTGGATGTTTTAACTAATATAAATGCTCCTTTCTTATATTTTTTACAATCTTCGATAAATGGTTTCACGCAGTCTGTTCCCATATAGGGATTTAATGTGATAAAATCTACATCATATACACTTTCGTTATTTTCGCCAATTGGTGTTTTTCCTAAAAATGCGTTAGAATAACCTTGCGAAGTTGAACCAATGTCTCCTCTTTTGGCATCAGCTATAACTAACATATCTTTTTCTATTGCATATTGTTTTACTTCCTGAAATGCTTTTAGCCCTTCTGGTCCTAGCATTTCAAAATAGGCTAATTGTAGTTTTACAGCAGGAATGATGTCATAAGTAGAATCAATTAATGCCTTGCAAAATTCCACACTAGCCTTTGCATATCCTGATAAATCTTTGGAATATTTTAATTTGACACAGTTTGGTATAATTTCATAACGAGGGTCTAAGCCTATTACGGTTGGATTGTTGGTTTGCTTGATTTTTTCAATTAGCATATCCATTTTATTATTTTCCATCTTTGAAACTTCCTCTCTTTTTTATTTTTCGACGACATTGTATCATATTTTGGAAAGATATGCAATTCATTGTGAATTTTTTTCACGAATAGTAAAAAAACCAGCATCCGACAATGCTGGTTTTTTTCGATAATTTTTCAATTATCAGTGGCTTTTTTAATGTCTCCTAACTATATTTATTATACTACAAAATAAAAAAATTGCAATAGGTTAAGCACTTGCTTGATTTGGCTTCATTTTTTGAATCTGCACTCTGCCTTCTTCTTTTACTTTTTTGTTTTCATTAATCACAACTTCTGGAGATTTTGCGTCTTTTACGGTTTCTCTTGTTATGATACATTTTTCTATTTTAGGATTAGATGGTATCTCAAACATAATGTCTGTCATAATATCTTCTATAATAGAGCGAAGTCCTCTTGCTCCTGTTTTTAATTCAATGGCTTTATCGACAATAGCATCAATTGCACCATCTTGGAATTCAAGTTCTACGTCGTCAATTTCAAATAATTTTTTGTATTGTTTCACTAACGCATTTTTTGGCTCTACTAGTATTTTCTTTAAAGCTTCTTTGTCTAGTTCTTTTAGGGTTGCAATAATAGGAAGCCTTCCGATAAATTCTGGTATTAAACCAAATTTTAATAAATCTTGTGGCAATAATTCTTCAAATATTTTATATTTGTCTACTTCTTTGCTGGACTGAATCGAGCTTCCAAATCCAATTGTTTTTTTACCAGTTCTATCTTTTATAATATTTTCTAATCCTTCAAATGCTCCTCCACAAATAAATAAGATGTTAGATGTATCAATTTGTATTAATTCTTGATGTGGATGTTTTCTTCCTCCTTGTGGTGGAACAGAAGCAATCGTTCCTTCTACAATTTTAAGTAGTGCTTGTTGCACTCCTTCTCCACTTACATCTCTTGTTATAGATGGATTTTCCGATTTTCTAGTTATTTTGTCGATTTCATCGATATAGATAATTCCTTTTTCTGCTTTTTCAATATCTCCATCTGCTGCTTGAATTAATTTTAATAAAATATTTTCTACATCTTCTCCCACATAACCTGCCTCTGTAAGAGTTGTTGCATCTGCTATAGCAAATGGTACATTTAAAATTCTGGCTAAGGTACTGGCTAAAAGAGTTTTTCCACAACCTGTTGGACCTAGTAATAAAATATTACTTTTTTGAATTTCTACTTCGTCTTTTTTGTCTTTTACTTTTTCCTCGTGATTAATCCTTTTGTAATGGTTATATACCGCTACAGATAATATTTTTTTAGCTGGTTCTTGGCCAATGACATAATCATCTAAAACTTGTTTGATTTCTTGTGGATTTGGAATTTTTCCATCCTCATTTAATGTATAAGTTTCTTCTTCGTCAAGAAAACCTTCTTCTTCTAAAATAGAATTACATAAGGTAATACATTCATCACATATATAAACTCCCGGTCCTGCAACGATTTTTCTTACACTTTTTTGTGGCTTTCCACAAAAAGAACAATATACATTTTTTATGGTTTCATTATTTTTTGGCATACCAATTCTCCTTATTTTCTTTTATACAAAATTTCATCTATTAAACCGTATTCTAAAGCTTCTTCTGCTGTCATGTAATTATCTCTTTCTGTGTCTTTCATGACTTGTTCTACTGGTTTTCCTGTTCTGTCTGCTAAAATTTTGGTTAGTCTTTCTCTGGTTTTTATCATTTGGTCTGCATGAATTTTGATGTCTGTTGTTTGACCAGAAATTCCACCACCTGCAATTAATGGTTGATGGATTAAAATTTCTGCATTTGGCATAGCAAATCTTTTTCCTTTTTCTCCATTGGCTAAAAGTACTGCTCCAAAACTTGCTGCTAATCCCACACAAAAAGTGGATACAGGACATTTGATGTAATTCATGGTATCTACAATGGCTAAACCATCTGTTACACTTCCTCCTGGTGAATTGATGTAAAAATAAATTTCTTTATCTGGGTCTTCCGATTCTAAAAATAGCATTTGTGCTATGATTAAACTTGCTGTTGTAGCATTTACATCCTCTCCTAAAAATATAATTCTGTCTTTTAATAATCTTGAAAATATGTCGTATGAACGTTCTCCTTTACTGGTTTGTTCGATTACATAAGGTACTAAACTATTTTTTTCTAACATAATATCCTCCTTGATTGATCATCTATATTTGATTTTAACCGCAAATAGGAGATGCTAAAAAAATCATTTTAACCTCCCCTACCTTTTACTATATTTATTTACGCTTTTTTTGTTCCTTTTTCTGCTTTTTTAGCTGGTTCTTTTTCTGTTTTTTCAGCCTTTTTGGTTTCTTTTTTTGCTTCTGGCTTTTTTTCTTTGCTATTTTCTACTAGAAATTCCATTGCTTTTTCATTTTCAAGTCCTTGTTTTATGTAATTTCTAATGTTTTCGTTTTCTTCTAGTTCTTTTGCTTCCTTGCCATAGCTTTTGGCCATTTCTTCTAACTTAGCTTTGATTTCTTCTTCGGTTGCTTCTATTTTTTCAGCCTTTATAACTGCTTCTATAGCTAGTCTGGATTTAATAGCTTCGATTGCTTGAGGTTCATAATCTTTTCTAAATTCTTCTTCTGTTTTATTAAGCATTTTTAAGTATTGTTCTAGTTTTAATCCTTGATAAGACATTCTTTGTTCCATGTCTTTTACCATATTTTCTGTTTCCATTTCAATCATACCAGATGGAATATCTACTTTGATGTTTTCTACTAATGCTTTAACTGCTGCATCTTCTTTTTCGTATTTTTCTCTGTCTTTGTTTTGTTTTTCTAGTCTTTCTTTGATGCTTTGTTTTAGTTCTTTTAGTGTATCAAATTCACTTACATCTTTAGCAAATTCATCATCTAATGCTGGTAATTCTTTTTTCTTGATTTCATGTAATTTTACTTTGAAAGTGGCAGGTTTTCCTGCTAATTCTTTTGAGAAATATTCTTTTGGGAAGGTTACATTGATGTCTTTTTCTTCCCCGATTTTCATGCCAATGACTTGGTCTTCAAATCCTTCGATAAATGAGTGACTACCTAGTACTAGGTCATGGTTTTGAGCCTTTCCTCCTTCAAAAGGTTTTCCGTCTACAAATCCTTCGAAATCTATTTTAGCTGTGTCTCCTTCTTGAGCGGGCCTATCATCTATGCTGACTAATCTTGCGTTTTTGTCTTGCATGTCTGCTAGTTCATCTTCAATGTCTTTATCCTTTACATTATACTCTATTTTTTCGATTTCTATACCTTTATATTTTCCTAGTTCTACTTCTGGCTTGGTTTGAACAATGGCTGTAAATTTTAAGTCTTGTCCTTTTTCCATTGTGATGATGTCAATTTGTGGTCTAGATACTGCATCTATTTTGCTTTCTTCTAAGGCTTTTTCATATTCTTCTGGAACTAAATCGTTGAAAGCATCTTCATAGAAAATTTCTTTTCCATAATATCTTTCTACTATATTTTGTGGTGCTTTTCCTTTTCTAAATCCTGGAATATTGAAGTATTTGGCACTTTGGAAATATACTTTTTTGATTGCATTCTCAAATTTTTCTGCCTCTATTGTGATTTCTAATTTAACTTCATTTGCATTTTGTGTTTTTTCTAGCTTACATTCCATTTAAAATCTTCCTTTCTTACTTTAAGTGTTTTTCTTTTTACGCAAATTCATATGCCGTTCTATTATATCACATTTTTGGTAAATTGCAACAAAATTTTAATATTTTTTTTAAAATGTCTTGTATTTTATTTCATTTTGTGTTAAACTAAAGAACAGTCAGTTAATTTTTTGTCTATTTCAAAATACACAAAAACTTAGAGTTATTCCATTACATAAATAGAAATAAACAATTTTTAAGGAGGTGCAAAGAAAATGGCAGTTTGTGCAATTTGTCAAAAAAAACCTATTAATGGAAATAAAATAAGTATCGCACGTTCACACGTAAGTAGAAGAACCGCTCGTACATGGAAACCAAACTTAAGAAGCGTTAAAGCTGAAATTAATGGTGAAGTTAAAAGAGTTTATGTTTGTGCTAAATGCTTAAAAAATGGAAAAGTTAAAAGAGTATAATAAAAAATGTTCGGTTAAGGTTCCCCCTTTTCGAACATTTTTTAATTTTGTAAATTGGTTAATACAATACTATTTTCTTGTAAAAATCCTTCTAATCGGATGGAATCCCCCATCTTAAAATTTCGGTATATTAGATCCGCTTTTTCATTATAGGCTACCACTTTAAGCAAAATGCTTTGTTGTTTTTTCGATGAACAAAAACCAGTTTCTGTTTGCAAAATGAAGGATAACTTCGAAATAAATTTTTTGCTATTATAAAAAAAATTAAATTCTGGCTCAGAAACCAATATACCAGATAAAAAGCAAATATTAATATCTTGATTAATTAAATTTTCATCCATTTCCTTTACCTTATTTTTAATTAAGCTACTATATATTCGTTTTTTCTACTAATACCTCGCTTAAGATTCATTTTTACCACTTAAGGATGGAGCAAACCCCTTTAATATCTAATACTTCTCTGTACTTATTCCTTAGAATAAATAACCTCGAATTATATTAGAGCACGACACGGAACCCGATGTTGGTGTTGTAACCGCCAGTACTATTGTTACCGTTGCGGTAGCAAACTGGATTGCCGGAGCCACTGTTATTGAAGCTACCACCACGAAGGACAGGCTCTCAAGTTCTTGATTTACCCCAATTTATTTTCTTATTTTTCATTTTTTAGACTACTATGTATTGGAATTTTCTACTAACACCTCGTCTAAGATTCATTTTTACCACTTAAGGATGGAGTAAACCCCTTTAATATCTAATACTTCTCTGTACTTATTCCTTGGAATAAATAATCTCGAATTATATTAGAGCACGACACGGAACCCGATGTTAGGATTGGCACTGCCAGTAGCACTATTGTTACCGTTGCGGTAGCAAACTGGATTGCTGGAGCCACCGTTATTGAAGCTACCACCACGACGGACAGCGGCATTATGGTCCTGATTTACCCCAATTTTTTTCTTCTGTTTCAAAATATAAGTTTATAAAGTTATAGGTATTGGCATATTTCATATAGCCAAAATGTCCACACAAGTGTTTCTTAGCATCCTCGGAAGACATTTCACCATTTTTAATTTTTAGTTTTAATTTTTTGATGGTTCTTTTTATTTTCTTTTTACCTTTACTTCTTAATTTCATTCTATATTCATTAATTTTGTAACCACAAAAATTAACCCCTTGTTTTGACTTGAATATATTTGTTTTTGAATTAAAGGTTAAATATAATTCATTTTCTATAAAATCTTGTATTTTTTCTTTGACTTGTTTAATTTCTTCTTTATTCTGCATCAAAATAACACTATCATCCATATAGCGATAATAATATTTTACTTTTAGAACATGTTTAATATATTGATCTGCCTCATTGTAATAAATATTGGCAAAAATTTGACTGGTTAAATTGCCAATTGGAATGCCTGTTTTGTCTGGCTTTGAATAGATGATTTCATTCAATAGCCATAAAACATCTTTATCGGCAATTTTTCTTTCTAAAATTTCCACTAATTTTTCTTTATGGATGCTTGCAAAATATTTGGCTATATCCATTTTTAAAATATAATATTCCCCATATTGTTTTTTACATTTTCTCATTCCATCTTGAACCGCAAGTGCTGCCCTGTGCATCCCTTTTCCTTTTATACAAGCAAAACTGGTATCAATAAATTGTGGGGCAAATGCTCTTTCTAAAAAGCTATCAACACACCATCTATGGACAACTCGGTCAATATAAGCCGAAGCTTCTACTTTTCTAAGCTTCGGCTCTGTAACATAAAAAGAATTATATCCTCCATGCTTATAGGTTTTTGTTCTTAATTTTTCATATAACCACATAATATATTCTTCTTGCTTTAAATTAAATTTCACAATGTTTTTTCGTGTTGTTTTTCCATTTTGGCTTTTTCGATGTGCTTCCATTAAATTTTCATATGTCAAATACTTATTGTATTCATTTCGCAATGTTTTTGGCATAGTGCTTTATTAATCCTCCCAAAATAGATCCTATTTCTCTTATCAAAGTATTCATAACATAGTCAAATTTTTTCGTGTCAATCCATTGGTTTTTCTTCATAATTCTTAGGAGTGCCCTTTGCACATTCAGTCCTGCATCGATTCGATTTAAATAGTAAATTCTTTCTTTTGGTATAATTTTTTCGATGAATATAATATCTTTAAAAGTGTCATACATGACACTTTTAAATTCTGTACCTATACTATATTTTTCTGTTCGTGGCAATCGAAGCAAGATAATTTCCAACATGTATTGCATATATATTTCATATTTTGGAATTAAAGTTAGTTCTTTATTTTTTCTTTCATAAGACATTACTTCCATTTTTTGTTCCTCAATTCATCTCTACACCTTCTAAGTATTCGCTTCCAGGCTGACAGTGGTCAGTGCTACTTTATGTAAAGCACGACACGGAACCCGAAGTCAGGATTGGCACTGCCAGTAGCACTACCGCTACCGTAGCGGTAGCAAACTGGACCGCTGGAGCCACTGTTACCGAAGCTACCACCACGAAGGACAGCGCGGGTAGTGCTAGAGCCATCTGGGTTTCCGGTTTCTGTTGTCCATTCCCACATATTTCCTGCCATATCATAAATGTTGTTGATTTTTGTCTCTTCAACTGAACCTGTCTGGATTTCCTTATATAAATTATAAGAATAATAA
>CALXRH010000097.1 GCA_944390625.1 uncultured Clostridia bacterium | reverse complement strand
TTTAGTTTCTCCATATTTAACTATTCCCACAGATTCATTTTTAATATTTTCTATATTATTTATTTTACTTTCTATATCCTCAATTTTTAAATTTCTTGCTTTTCCTTTTTCACTACTATATAGTCGCTCACATGCTGTATCTAATATATTTACTGCATTATTATATCCATTTGCACCTTGAAATTCTATTGTATCTTCTGTCGGTCTATCGCTAATCAATAATTGATTTCCATTTTCGTCTTGTCCCATATATCTCCAATTTAATTTATTTACATCTTGTTGTGTATATAAAATTTTTTCGCTACCTCCAGATAAATCTGATGTTATTTCATATGTTCCTAAAGTAGGATTATATTCTACATAATCACCAATTTGTATGCCAGTTATATATTCATTCATAATAGATTCTGTCTTATTTATTTTGTCTTTCTCATCTTTTGCAGCTTCTTCTGTCTTTTCCTTTGCTTTTCCTGCATTTTGTAATATTCCATTGTCTCCACTTAGTGCTGCAATTGTCACTCCAGCTAAAATTAGCAACACGATAATGGTTACGACCAACGCAATTAGCGTAATACCTTTTTCCTTTTGTAGCTTTCTAATTAAAAACATTTTTTAAATCTCCCTTCCTTATCTTTACGTATTATCCTCTTTAGTTTGCAATTATTTTTAGGTGCAATCTATAAGTATTTTATCATACTAATTAATTGCATTCAATGTTTTTATTTAATTGTAAAAAAAATGTAACATTTCTGTAATTTTATTGAAACATCCTTAAAAGTTCCTTTTTTCTCATTGGGGACAGGTCATTTTGCAAAAGGGACAGACCCTTTCGTGAAAGGGTCTGTCCCTTTTGCGAAATGACCTGTCCCCAATGAGAAAAATTTTAAAATTCCATATATTGAGTTGGGTTTAAATACTCATTATTTTTAATTAATTCAAAATGTAAATGATAATCATCTGCAATTTCAAATGTAGCAGAATTTCCAACTGTTCCAATTGTTTGTCCAACTTCTACTTCTTCCCCTTCTACCACATATTCGGCTGTTAAAAGATTGGCATAAACGGTTTGGTAGCCACCTTCATGATTTACAATAACCGTCAAACCATATCTTGGGTCATTTTTTATAGCATATACGGTTCCTTTGGCAGCTGCTGTAACTACCGATGTTTTATCTGCTTTTATATCGACACCATTATGTGTGACCCATTCTTCTAAAGTTTCCGAATAGACCAAAGAATCTGAAGCATATTCTCTTAGTATTTCTCCTTTAATTGGAGCTGTAAATTTTACTTCCACATCCGTATTTTGTGTTGTAGTATTTGTTTCTGTTGTATTAGAATTTGTGGTGGTATTTGCTGCACTGCTACTAGTATTGGTATGATTCGTATTGCTAGATGCTGAACTTGTGTTGGTTGTATTTTTTGATGTTTCATTACTTGCTACACTATTTTGTGTCGTGTTTGCTACAACATTTGATTCATTGGCAGCTTCATTGACGGTTTTTCCCATATCGATACTAACACTTTCTAAGTCATCTTCTGTTGTTTCTGGTATTTCGCTAATCTGCCCTTCTTGTAAAACCTCTCCTTCTGCACCCGAATTACTTTCATTTAATAAATATACGATTAAAGATGTTACTAATATGGCAATTATGATAACCCCTGCTATAATCATCCCCAATGTTAATTTTTCTTCATTTTCCTTAAAATGTACTCCCATATAATCCTCCTTAAAATTTAATTAATTATATTATTTACCTTTTAAGGAAATTTATACTCTAATTTGCAATTATTATATTTTGAATTTCTTGTGGATGATGCATCAAATAAATTTCTGCCAAATCTTCTAAAGCAAAACTTTTATATTCTTCTTTTTCTAAACTTTGCGCTATGCAAGATTCCTTCTTTAATTTTATTTTATAATCATTTACAATTTTTCCACTAAATCTTTTCTTTCTGATTTTTACATCTTCTTCTAAGTTAATTAAAATACTATGCTCATAAATAACATACTGGTTAATGAATTCTTCTGGAAAATCGATATTTAAAATGATGGTGGCTTTTGCCAATGCTTTTTTCTTATTATTGGTAATGGTTATGACAATCCCCTCTTCTTCCCAAAGCCTTTCTTTTAACCTTCTAAAATAATTCGTATGATTGGTTACGACATTGACAATTTTAAATTTTCGGCATAAATTTTCTATCCAATTGATTGTCAAGGTATTTACTTCATTTACCGTTACACTAATTTGTGTCTCTTGCTCTATTATCTTATTTTGTTTGCAAATATGTTCTACCACTTCTAGAATAAGATATTGAAATAAAATTTTGCCTTTTACAATATCCCAGCCATTGCTATATAGTAAATTTTCCAAATCTTTATCTGATTTTAAATTTTTTGAAAGGATTATTTTATTTCCGTGACCAGGTCCTAAATTTTTCCTTATTTTTTTTACGATTTTCACTTTTTGCTTAAAAGATAAGCTTTTCCATTTGTCATTTAAAAATATTTTATCTTCTTTTATTTCCACTGGTTTTAAAAATCTTTTCCAAAGATTTATTTTGTTTGCTTCTTCCATAAAAAAAACTTGCATATATTTCACCTATTGAACTATATGCGAGTTTTTTGGGTTTATGTTATTTTTTTATCGCTAAAATTTTAAATTTAATGACTCCTTCTGGTGCTTCTACATCAACGGTTTCTCCTTTTTTTCTTCCGATTAATGCTTTTCCGATTGGCGACTCATTGGATATTTTATTTTCTGCCAAATTAACTTCTGTTGAGCCAACAATTGTGTATTCGATATCTTCGTCAAATTCTTCATCATGTAGTTTTACACTATTTCCGATTTGAATGGTTTTGGTATCAATGTCTTTGGCATCAATTATTTTGGCAAGTCTTAATTTTGTTTCTAATTCTGCAATTTGTTCTTCATTTTCTGATTGGGCTGTTTTGGCTTCATCATATTCAGCATTTTCAGATAAATCGCCAAATCCTCTGGCTACTTTGATTCTTTCTGCAATTTCAGTTCTTTTTTCTGTTTTTAAATAATTTAATTCTTCCTCTAATTTATCATATCCTTCTTGTGTTAAGATAACTTCTTTTTGTTCTCCCATGATTAATCATTCTCCTTCTCGTCTGTTTTTGTTAATTTTTCTTTTTCCTTTTGGAAATAGAAAGTTAAAGCTCCTATACTAATTACATATAATCCAATTGCAATAGCATTTACAACTCTTCCAAATGGAATTCTAGTTATAGCAATTAAAGAGTAATAGGTTAATTCGGTAAGGATTGGTATTAAAAATCCTTTTGCTAGTACTTTATTTAATCCTATTTTATGATAGGTGATGGCAAAATATAATAAGATAATAATAAATGTAATCATACCTGGTATTATGTATGGTTTTAAAATGTCTCTTATTCTTGTATTTGGTACACTTATGATTTCGATATCATCTGCCGAAATAGAAGAGCCATATGTTTCATTTACTTGGCCAATGATATTTTCTTTTTCTTCTTCTGTGATTTCATTTGCTACAATTTCTACTGCATTGCCAAATCTTTCTAATTTTTGTACTTTTACCTTTTTATTTTCTAAGACAGATTTTGCAATTTCTTCTATTTTAGATACCTCTAGTTCTGTACTATGTGATAACATGATTTCTTGTCTACTTGTATACAATAATTCGATGTGAAATCCTTTTACTTTACACACAATCGCTCCCGCAATTATGATGATTGCTAGGATCATATAGAATAATGTTTTTTTTGTATTTTTTTGTTCTTTCATTTTCTTTCCTTCCCTTTCCATTAATCTAGCATATTTTTTGTTACGATATAGTTATAAATGACACTTAAAAGTACTCCCCAGAACATAAACATACCAAAAGTATAGATCTTTGTCCAACTAACAAATGCAAATATGATGGAAATGATAAAAATAGGTACAAGTCTTAGTATCATGGATTTAAATTGTTCTGCCTGCTCTGTTTTTCTTTGTTCACTATCTTTTTCATTTATTTTTAATAATTGCATTGTGATTATATAGTTTATCATTAATATAATAATCGCAGCTACCAAACTTTCTAATGATATCGATACATTGGTATATCTTATTAATAATAGGTCAAGTGCGATAAAGCCAATATACGCTAATCCTGCTATCAATCCTCTTAATCTATATTTTACAATTAAAAATAATACGGCAATTATGACAAGAATGGCTATGACATAGATTACTTTTTGAACCATGTCTTGTGAAATATCTGTATTTATGTAACTGTTTTGAGATATTTTATAAGTTAAAGGCATTTTTCCCGAATTGACTAATAGAGCAATGGTCGAGGTGGATTGTAAGGTATCTGTAATCGATTCTGCATCGGTTGTTTCTTGTCCCATTGATAAATCGATAATTCCATCTTCAATTGCTGTGTCAAAACTGGTTGTTATCATGTCATTGTCGTCAATAGCTAATGTGATTTCTTTTTGTGTATCTTCCTCTGTGGTTTCTGAAGTGCTGTTTTCTTCGCCCTCGGTGCTACTACTTTCTTCTGTTTGATTTTCTGTGGTTGCCTCTGCTTCAACAGCATTTTCTGTTTCTACTGTGTTTTCTGTTTGTGTACTATTATCAGTCGTGTTTGTTTCACTACTTTCCTCTTGAGTTGCATATTCTCCACCACTTATTTCTTTTAATATATTTCTTCCGGTTTCGTTAAATTCTATTTCTAAATATACGGTTGTTCCTGTTGTTGTCGTATTATATAATGCTGCTACATTTTTTATTTCATCATTTGTAATGTAAACTTTAGATGAGTCTTCGGAATCTCTGATTTCAAAGTTACCTACTTGTAAAATGTTGCTTACTGTATGGTCTGTTGTATTATCTTCTGGTATTTGTAAATAAATTGTGCCATTTTGTGTGTCTAGACCTATATTGTAATCTTCTACTCCTAAGCTCTTTAATCTGGTTTCTATGATTTTTTTGGCTTTTTGATAATTTTCTAAATTTAAATTTTCCTCACCATTAATTTTATTTTCTGTTTTTTGATAAGAATAGGATGCTATGGTTTCATCAGAATAGTTATCAGTATTTCCAACTATATTTCCCTCTGAATCAAGAACTTCTGTGGCATCACTTACTTCAAAAACTAGTTCTCTATAACCTTTTAAGTCTTTGGTTAAATGATATCCTTTTACCTGATTTTGCATTTGATTCATATTTTGTTTGTATACTCCAACAAATGATACCAAACAAATTACCAAGATTGCTAAAATTCCTGTTATTATTTTTAATTTTTTTCCTTTCAACTTTGTTTCCTCCTTCTATTATAATAATTTTGTATTATTGATAATTAACTCATACCATATTTTTAAATATTTTGCTGCATATTTACTCATAATTGTTCGATCCATAAAAATCTTAAAATAATCTAACACAGGACATATACTTGTGTCAATATTTAATTTTAGGGTAATAATTTTATTGTTAGGGTCTAGTTTTAAATCTGCATTGGTTACTGCATAATTTACTTTGTCATGAATGTCAAAATTAGCAATATTGGTTTTGGAAACTCTGGTTCGATCCACATCCGATTTGTCTGCTAATATTAAAGCTGCTGAAATATTGCTAATAGCAGTTCCTGTATTTTCATCATGGTTTCCAATTGCCATCATAATCTCGGTTCTTTCTTCGACATTCATTCCCATTTCTTTTAGGATGTTGTAACTAAGTATCGCTCCTGAATGGGCATGATCTACTCTGTTTACACAATTCCCAATATCGTGCATATAACCTGCTATTCTGGC
Organism: uncultured Clostridia bacterium; assembly: GCA_944390625.1. Taxonomy (GTDB): domain Bacteria; phylum Bacillota; class Clostridia; order TANB77; family CAG-508; genus CAG-269. The sequence continues at coordinate 4,420 of CALXRH010000097.1, read as the reverse complement.
AAGTTCTGCTGTTCTTTCATCAAATCCTAAATCTTCTAAAATTTCTCCTGCTCGTTTGGAAACAATCCCCAAATGCCTGTAAGAATGTTCTGTATAACCAAGTCCATCTAGCTGCTTTTGAGCGCCTTCTATTAAGGCTACAACTTCTCGATTATTTTTTATATCTTCTAAAGTTACCACTTTTGGCCTCCTTTAAATTAAACTTTTTCTATTGTAGCCCAAATCTAAAAAAATATCAACATTTTTTTAAAATTTTTATACTTTTTTTATTAAGCCACTTTTATCTAGCTTTTGATTTTATTTCTAGTGATTGACATTTCTTTTAAAATATATTAAGATATAGATAAATTTTTAAGGGGGTTAAATTGATTATGTCAAATATTTTGTCTTATTTATTCGAAACAAATGCAATCAAATTTTGTAAAGAAAATGAACCATTTTGGTATACATCTGGAAAAATAGGTCCTTATTTTTTCAATAGCCAATATGTCTATGGCGGAGAAAAAGATTCTACTGAATTTTTAAATTATATAACAGAAGAACTTGCCCTTATTAAAGAAGGAAACAGTAATAAATTGGATTTACCAAAAAAACTTTTTGATAAGGTTCTAGCTGAATATCAGTCTAATAAAATTTATAATGATGTAATCCATCAAATGAAAGACTATATTGAAAAAAATATTGGCGTAGATAATTTCGAGTATATTTCTGGTGGAGAAAGAAGAGATTGGTATTTTTCCGTTATACTTGCCCATTTATTAAACAAACCTCATTTAACGGTATTTAAAGATATGTCTGCTTTAATTAGCTCTCCTGATTTTTCAAAAACAGAAACGATTTCCGATTTAGCAGGAGCAAAAGTTTTGCATTTAGCAGATCTAATTACAACCGCTTCAAGCTACCTAAAAATGTGGATTCCAATTATTCAAAATTTAAATGGAAAAATGGTATATTCTTTAGTACTCATTGACCGAAATCAAGGTGGAAAAGATAATTTAGAAAAAGCTGGTGTAAAATCTCATTCTTTAGCAACTGTGAATAAAGATTTATTTCAAAAAGCTTTAGAGCTTGGGGTAATTAACCATGAACAATTTGATATGGTAAATCAATATTTTGACAATCCAGATGAAACCATGAAGCAATTTTTAATAAAACATCCGGAATTTATCGAAAACAGTTTAAAATCCGATAATGAAAGAACTTTGAAAAGAGTTCATACTTTGATAGACGAAAATTTATATGGATTAAATTAAGGAACCAAAAGGACCAGATCTTTTTGGTTCCTTGATTTATAGGAAACGAAAAAATTCTGCTCCTTTTCGTTTCTACCAACCTTTCTTGCCATTTATTAATTCTGAAATATAGCCAATTAAGCAATAAGGAGCTAAAATAAATGCGTATAATAAAATATAAACAATAAAAGCAAGTACGCTCCTTTTTTCTAGTTTACAATCTATCTCTTTTAGCATATTTTTTCTTTTGATTTCAATTAATAAGCAAAGTAATATTCCCAAAGGAATTACAAGTAATGATATCCAGCCTATTAATAATGGTTTTCCAAAGGCTAATAAGATGAATCCAAGTGGTATAAAAATAAGAAGGGCAAGGTCTATGAAAGGAAACAATGCATTAAAACACATCAAAAACTTAGCTTTTAAGTTAAGCTTTTTGGATGTGATTATTTTTACTTTTTTAAATGCTTCTATCATACCTCTAGCCCATCTTTTCCTTTGTTTTCCTAAACTCTTTAATCTTTCCGGAACTTCTGTAAAAGCAACTGCATTTTTGGAAAAATTGGTTTCATATCCTTGACTTAATAATCGCCAAGTTAAAACAATATCTTCTCCCACACAATTCTGCCAACCGCCAATTTTCTTTAATAGCTCTGTTTTATAGGCACTAAACGCACCTTGTGCAACTAATGTTGCATGGTAATTGCCTTGAACTAGTTTTACACCAAATATTCCTAAGGTATAATCCCATTGCTGTAATTTGGTAATAAAATTCTTTTTAGCATTTTTAACAAATAAGCATCCTGCTGTAGCTGCTGTTTTTTCATTCGAATTTACTAATTTCCTCATAATATTTCTAATGGCTAATGGATGAAGAACCGTGTCGCCATCTACAGTGATAGTATAAGAAGTTGTTACATATTCTAAACCTTTATTTAAAGAATATGCTTTTCCCATGTGTTTGGATTCTATCAAGGTTATATTAGAATCTAAATCCATTGATTTTAATAATTCTAACGTACCATTTGTTGAACCATCATCTATAATATTAACATAAATTTTTCCACAATATTTTTGATTTTGAATGGATTTTATGGTTTCTTTTATAGATTCTTTCATATTATAGATTGGTAATAAAATCGTAACATCTTCTTCTTTTTTTGTATCTGATTTTTTTTCTTTCTTCGTAAATAGTAAACTAAGGAACGTAAATACATAATGAAATCCTGGAATTAGTGCTATAAATGTTACAAGGTAAATTGCTAAAAAATAACCAAAAAAGCAAGCTATATCAATAATCCAATTCATGCTTATCAAGATAGAAAAAACCAAATAGAATATGGCAAATATAATTGCTATTATAAACATTTGTATCACCCCCCATTTTATCCTATGAATTTTGTCAAAAAATGGTGATAAATGAAAATAATTGTAAAAAAATACTTTTAAAATGAATATAATACATAGGGGGTGAATGAAAATTGAATAAAAGAAAATGGATCATACTATTCATTTTGATTTTGATTTTAATTATAATCGTAATGATTAGACTATTTGTTTTTCATCAATCTAAGTCCAATCAAAAAGTGGATGTAAAAATTCCAATCCTACTTTATCATAATTTTGTAACTACCGTTCCTGAGAGTGACCCAGACAATTTTAATTATATCAATACACCTCAGAGCTTTGAAGAAAATATAAAAACCATTCTGGAAGATGGCTATACCATAATATCCATGACAGAACTAAATGACGCTATAGATGGAAAAATAGAACTTCCATCCAAACCAATTTTAATCACTTTTGATGATGGGTATTACAGTAATTATGAGTATATTTATCCTATCTTACAACAATATAAGGTAAAAGCTTCTATTTTTATTACAACCGATAAAATTGGGCAAGAAATTGACGGGATAAAGTATTTAGGTTGGAAAGAATGTTTAGAAATGCAAAACAGTGGACTTGTAGAAATAGGAAGTCATAGTAAAAGACATATTTTCTATGACAAACTTTCTGTTAGAGAAATTCGTGAGGATGTTGTTCAATCTTATAAAATCATAGAAGAAAACTTAGGAAAAAAAGATTTAAAAATGTTTGCTTATCCTTATGGCGCCCATACTAATGAAACTGTGTGGGTTCTAAAAGTTAGTGGGATTGATTTTCAAATATATGATATTGGAATGAATTATTTTAAAGATTTTAATAAAGATTTTATAAAAAGAATTAATATTCCTTGTGAAATGACTGGAAAAGAAATTTTAGATGAGATACAAAAACAGTAGTGTCGACATAACATTTTTCATTGGGGACAGGTCATTTCGCAAAAGGGACAGACCCTTTCACGAAAGGGTCTGTCCCTTTTGCGAAATGACCTGTCCCCAATGAAAAAAATTATTCTGTCCTTAATGCTATTACCGGGTCTCGTTTACTTGCCATTTTCGCTGGTATTAATCCACCTATTACAGTTAATATAACACTAAGTGCAACTAATATGATTCCTGCAACTAGTGGTACTTGGGTAGTTATCGCAACCCCTGTTAAAGCATAAATAATACGATTGATTGGGAAAGTAAGTAATACCGTGATTCCTATTCCAAGTAAACCTGCAATAAGTCCTACAATTAGTGTTTCCGCATTAAATACTCTTGAAATATCTTTTTTGGAAGCTCCAATTGCTCTTAAAATTCCTATTTCTTTGGTTCTTTCTAGTACCGATATATAAGTAATGATTCCTATCATGATCGATGATACAATCAAGGATATGGCAACAAATGCAATGAGTACATAGCTAATAATGTTTATGATTCTGCTTACAGATTTCATCATGGTTCCTACAATGTCACTATAAGTGATTGTGTTTTCGTCTTTTCCTTCGTTTTGTTGCATTTGATTATATTCTTCTATGGCACCAGCTATTTTGTCTTTTGCCTCAAAATCTTTTGGATAAATGTTGATACTGGATGGTTCATCTAAATTTACAGCTCCTAGTTTTAAAAGATTTCCTTCATAACTTGCATTTTCATTTTCTTGATAAGCTTGCATTAAAGCTGCTATTTCTTCATTAGAAAGCCTACTCATTGCCATTTTTTGTTCATCAGACAAAGAGTTATAATTGAAAGTTCCTTTTTCTTCATCTGTTGGAAATTTTAGTCCTGAAAATACAGTGATATCTTGATTTTCTTTTT
>CALXRH010000096.1 GCA_944390625.1 uncultured Clostridia bacterium | reverse complement strand
ATTAATAAAGTGTTTCTGTTTTCACTATTGTTTTTTGCTATTATATTTATGTTTGTATTTGCAGTTGCAATCAATCTATCAAAATTATCATATACCGATACTTTAGCAGTATGACTTCCTATATTTTGACTGGTAGGTGTAAAAGTAATTCCGTCATTATTACTGGTTCCAATATCACATTCCCAAACAAATTTTAAATTTTCATTATATAATTGTGACGGACATATATTAGAATTATAAATACTAAAACTAGTATCTTCCGCAATTTGTAGTTCATTTGGCAAATATATAGAGTAATTCATTTTAGCTGTAGTTTCATTGTATTCTGCATAATATTTAGGTGGCTCGTTTTTACATACAAATAACGTATTTGATAATTCGGCTTGTCCATATATGGCCGACAAAGTTAATCTTATATAATACACTCCTTCAGGTACTGTCCATCCATTTGGTGCATTGTTATTATTATAGTCAAATGTTATTTTGCTAGCAGTTTCAGTCTCGATAAATTCTTTATTGTTATTATATAATGAAATATATACGGCATTTTGTAAAAGATAATATGTTGTAGTAAGTTCATAATCAAATTTTTCATAATCAGGTAAATAAGCCGTCCAATACAATACATCATTTGGATTAACAGAAATATATCCTGTAACCATATAATTTTCATTAGCACCCTCTATTCCATTTAAGTCATAATAGCCAACCTTCATTTCTTCTTTATTATACAAATTAACATTTTCAATTTGCACTGTTTGTGGGTTTAAATATTGATTAATATAATCATCCATATTCTCAAGTTGTTTTTCTTCTTCTAGTTTTGCTGTTTCCGTTTTTTCTTTTGCATCTGCCGCTCTATTTAATATTCCGATTCTCTCCTGTTAGTGTCGCAATTGTTACTCCTGCTAGTATTAGCAACACGATTATTGTAACGACCAACGCAATTAAAGTAATCCCCTTTTTCTCTTCTGCTCTAAAAAAAATCATTTGTAATTCCTCCCAAAATATTTATTTTTATCTCAAAATGTTCTATAATATATATGCTTCAATACTTCTAGCAATTTTTATCACTTCATAAAATAGAACATTTTACGAAAAATCCAATTCAATACTTCTAGCTTAAATATAGCCTTTAGAGCCTTTCCAAATATTTCTTCTTCGCATAAAAAGAAGAATGTACATATTTATCTAATGTTACCTTAACAGTTGCATGTCCCAAAATTTCGCTAAGTGATTTGGTGTCCATACCAACATTAATACAATCGGTTGCAAAAGTGTGTCTTAATTGATGAAAATGGAAATTTTTAATTTTACATTCTTCTAAGCATTTTTTAAACATATATTGATAGTTTCTGGGTTCTATATAATTCGTTTCAGAGCCAGTTAGAAAATAGCAGTTTTTTGAAAAATTTTTCTTGATTGGTTTTAAAATATTATATAACTTTGTAGAAATGGGTATCGATCGAATGGATTTTTGTGTTTTAGGGATATCTTCTTTTACAACACTTTTTTTATCATTTTTATTATAAATTCTTTGCATTGTCTTTTTTACCCTTATGCAGTGCTTATCTAAATCAATACAGTCCCATTTTAAGGCACAAATTTCGCCAATTCTTAAGCCTGTATATAAACAAATTAAAATCCCAATGTCACGTAATGTATTACTTTTTTCACAATATTTTTCTAATTTCTTTTTTTCGGTTTTACTTAAAACTCTTAATTCTTCTGTATGACTTTTTGGAATGGCTATAAAATCAAAATTAAAACGAAAATTATATTTTTTTTGTGAAAATTTTAAAATTGATTTAAAAATCCCAAGTACATTTTTGGCTGATATCGGACTTAAAAATTTTAATAGATTTTCTACATATCGATTAAAATCATATTGTACCAATTGCTCCATATCCATATTTTGAAAGTATGGTAAAATATATTGATTGATGATATATATATACCTAAAATAGGTTGATTCTTTTATTGAGATTTTTTTGAATACTAACCATTCCTCTATCACTGTTTCTAATTTCATTTTTTACTAATCCCCTCCTCGTTGTGGTAGAAATCTTCTAAAATCCTTCTAAAAAATACCTAAAAAAGTTTGTCATTTTTTCTTGACAATGTTTCGACAAAATGATATCCTAAATTTAGAAGTCTTATTTCGTAAAATGTTCTATTTTACGAAATATCTAATTGAACTCTTCTACTTTTATTTTTAACGAATTTCTTAAATTTATAACTTTTTTGTATCAATATTATATCACAATTTAGTGTACGTAAAAATAAAGATAGCTAAATATTTTTGATATTTTTTTATCATTTTTATTTAACTATCTTTATTTTTTTAATTTTATTGAATGATTCTTAAATACTATATTTTTATAAATATTTATATGGAATTATTTTATTTTTTTCATCTAAATTAATCATTGTATCATACATACAAATAATTCCCCCTTCTCCAACTTTCTTTACTGTTTCTAACATTTTAAAATTCTCTATCATATCTTTTGATGGATTGGCAGTCTTTTTTATTTCTATTGGATCTAATTTGCCATTTTGTTCAATAATTAAATCAATTTCTCTTTTTTCTTTATCTCTGTAAAAGTATACAGGTGGTCTTA
>CALXRH010000095.1 GCA_944390625.1 uncultured Clostridia bacterium | reverse complement strand
TATTGTATAAAATCAAGAAACACTAATGAAATACAAAACAGTTTGCGAGAGAATAAAAAAAAAATTAAGAATTTAATATATTAAAATATATTTCTTTTTTATCTCTAATTTGATTTAATATATCATAAAATTCTTTTCCAAACAATATAGAATATTAAATTGAGTATGTTTTATGAGGCTTTTTATAAAATTTTATATTGTTTTTATCTTGTAATAAGGTTTCTACACAAATATTTATAATCTTACTAATAGATGTATCAAAAACTTCATCACAAAGATATTGTAATTTCTCGTATAAATCTTCATCGATATGTAAACTTCTTGTTACAATTTTATCTTTTTTGTATAGTCTTTGGATTGGTTCCATATTGTACCTCCTGTTATACATTAATATACTTGAAATTATATAAAATAATTTCATTGAATTATACTAAATTATTTGGTACAACTATGTATAGTTAACGGTTCACTTTTTTGTTAAAAAAATAAAATGCCAATAAAACTTTTTTAGGTTTATTGGCATTTTTCTTGTTTTATTGTGCTGCTTCTGTGCTATTGGTGTTTTCTTCTACTGTGTTATCCGCTCCAGTAGCATTTTCTGTTTCACTACTATTTTCCGTTGTTTGATTTTCTTGTGTCTCACTTTCAGTTGAAGTATTTTCTTCACTGGTTTGGTTTTCCTCTGCTGAGGTATTTTCTGTCTCATTTTCGCTTTCAGTTTGGTTTGTCGTTTCCTCTGATGTGCTATTGGTTGCTGTTGTATTAGTTGGCTCTTCTCGGTTCATCCAAACAATTCCTACAATTAGTAATATTAAAATTACTACCATTGCTAAAATTTTTAATAATTCAATTTTGGTATCTTTATCCATTTTTAATCCTCTTTCTTTTTTAAATTTTTTTTATTTTAACATAAACCTTTCTATTTGACAAGTAATCTTTTGATAAATTTACACAATTTTCACATTACCATTATCTGCTCCTCTCTACAATTTCTACAATATCGGCTATATATTCTCCTATTACCGGAATATTTAATGCCACAATCCTCTGAAGAACATAAATTAAAATTGCTGTAATAACTGTTATTCCGAATTCCAATTCCTACTCCTCTTCCGATTCCGTGCTAAAATATTTCGGTAGATAATCTCTTTTTTATTTCTTAATATATATAATAGTTCCTTTATATTCCCTTCTTCTAATAGCTTAATTAGCCAATCTATCTTTTGTTCTAATATTTTTTTACTTTTTTTACCAAACATGTTCTTCTCCTAAAAAAATCCATTCTACCGTTTAGAATGGATTTTTTTTGTTTTTTTATTCATTGACTGAATTTTTTATGTTTGTATTTTCTTCTATTGTGTTTTCAGTTTGCGTTGAATTTTGACCATCTAGAGCATTTTCAGATGCTTTTTCTTCTTCTACTTGTTTTTTTAATGTCTCAATTAATTCTTGCAATCTTTGTATATCAGCTCCCATGAGTTCCCAATTCTTACTTTGTAAAGATTCTGATAAATTATCATTTGCTTTGATAATTGAATCAATCAGACCTTCTCGATCATCTATGCTATTTAAATCAATTTTGGTAGCATATTGGGAAATTAAATTTTGTACCGCTTCTTGCAAATTATCTCCAATTGCCGCCTTGTTTCCAGATGCTACAATTACCTTTTTCAAAGATGGAATATTACTCTCATTTACTAGTGTTTGATAGATTGGTTCTATGTAAAGAAGCGTATTTTCTACTGGAACAATAATCATATTTCGTGTAATTCTAGAGCCTGTGACCGATAGAGCATCTATCTCACTTTGGATCGTATCATCTTGTGCTATTTGCGTATCTAGCTGTGTTGGTCCTAATATACTCGTATCGGAATGTAAGGTTTTTAAGGTCAATTTATTTTCTCCATTTTCAACTGTTCCGATTAAATAAGAAGTGATATTTTGTTTATTTTTTGGTGTATACATTTGGATTAACCCGATTTTTTCTTCTCCTTCTTGGTTGGTTACCATCGTATAATAAGCTTCTAAAGTGGCTGTTTTGTTGTTTTGAGAATTTTTATAGGTTGCCTTTTCCCAAGTATCATCACTTCTGTATAATACATCTGCTTTCGTATTATGATATTCTTCTAGCATAGTAGATTGTACTTCATATAGAAATTCTGGATAAATAAATTGCTCTTGTATGGTGCTTGAAATTTGGCTTTCTAAGTCTTGGAATAATTCAGGATATACCTTTCGATAAGCCATTGCAATTGGGTCTGTTCGGTCAGTTATATAAAATTTCATTTCTCCTGTATAACTGTTTACCATTACTTTGATGGAATTCCTAATGTAGTTAATATCTCTTTTTTGTCCATTATATTCAATTTCTGTATAGGTAGAATAAGGATAACTGCTAGATACCGTATAGGCGTCGATTACCCAATAGATATCCCCATTTTCGTCCACAACTGTGTATGGATTTTCGTCATAAATAACATCTGGAAGTGCAAGTTTTGCTCTTTTTATAATATTGCGGTTGATTAGTACTTTACTTTCTGATGTTACCGAACTAGAAAGTGCTAAATTAATATTTTTTTCCTTGATACCTAAAATTAGTCTATCAATAAAGTTTAGTGATAACCCAGCATCTCCTTCATAGGTCGTTTCATATTCTTCTTCCCCATCTGCATAATCAAATTCTTTTTTGTCTTTGGTGTTGGTTACAATGGTTGTATTGGTTTCTAATCCATAATAAATTCTTGGCTCTGAAACTTTTATAATCTCTTTTTCTCCACCTATGTCATTTTGGAGATATTGAATTTTTCCCTCTTCTGTAACTTCCGTTGCTGAGCTGAGAATTAATCCATAGCCATGTGTATATTCATAGGTTTTACTATTATAGGTCCTTTTGGTACTGATGATTTCTCTTGGGGAAACATAGGCTAATTTTTTTACACCATCTATTTCATAGCTAGAAAGTTTTGCTGTTACATAAGTATAATAACCTGTTCCAGCATGATTTTCATTTAAATCTGCTAATACAGTTTGTTTGTCTACAATTACCGTATTATTGATGATGTTTTCATTTTTTTCTACTTCATCTACAGTTATGGTTCCTGTATAATCAATGGTTTCAATATCACAATCGATTCCATAGGCTTTTTTGGTTGTTTGAATATTACTTTCGATGTAACTTCTTTCTTTATCAAATTCATTGGGTCTTACAAATACTAGGTCAAACACTACCATAACAATAAATAGTATTACGAGATATGCTGGCACAACGATTAAGTCTTTTAATATTTTGGATTGCTTACCTTTTTTAAAACTACTGACTGCTCTAAATATGGATACCACTAATATAACTGCCAATAAATTATATCCCCAATATTTGATGGTACTATCTACAAGTCCTGCTCCTGCTAGTTTTATTCCATTGTCGGTTGTTAAAAAGTTGTCAAATACAACATCCATAGAGCATATTAAAATATAGAAACCTAGCGCAATAGCAATAAATCTGACATTTCGGTATAATGTTTTCATAATTGAATTTTGTTTTAAGGTCTCTTTATCGATTCCGTCAAAATATTTATTAAAAACAATTACGTAATAGCCAAAGGAATAGACAATGATAGCTATACAGATAAAAATAAAATAGGTTGCTATCATTTTTAATAATGGCTCAATATACATAAAAAAGGATACATCTAAATTAAATATAGGGTCTGTTTCTCCAAAACTTGTCTGACTTGCACACAATATGATGTTTGGGGTAAATATGGCTTGAACAAATAAACTTTCTATAATTGCTACAAATAAGGATATGGACTTATTTGGTAATTTTGGCATTTCTTTTTTTTCTTGCTCAAAAAATATTTTTAAGCCCTTTTTGATTTTTCTACCGGAAAAATACATAATAAAATAAATGACGATAAAGTTTATAATCATTACACTATATTTGTATTTTTGCCTCGTTAAAAATGTTTGTAAATAATTTTCGCCCAGCTCTTGATATTCTAAATAACTGCCTCTAAAATTGATGTAAAATATGAGTGCAAATACCATTAAAAATACAATAACCATGATTCTTCGAAGAGTGAGTATTTTCTTTTTTTCCAAATTTCCTACCTCTTTTCTTTTTATTTTGCTTTTCTATTATAACACAAATAACCAGAAAAAGCAAAATTTAGCACTTTTTAGAGTTTTTATAGAATTGCTTTGGCAAAATCTTCACTATTGAAAATTTCCATATCATCAATTTGCTCGCCTACTCCAATAAATTTTACAGGAATTTTATTTTCTTCTACAATTCCTACTACAACGCCTCCTTTTGCTGAACCATCTAATTTGGTTAGGATAAGGCCTGTCACATCGGTTTCTTGTTTAAATGCTTTTACTTGATTGATGGCATTTTGCCCAGTTGTGCTATCAATGACAAGTAACACTTCCTGGCTTAATTCTCCCATTTCTTTGTTTAGCACTTTTTTGATTTTGTGTAACTCGTCCATTAAGTATTTTTTGTTATGCAAACGTCCTGCTGTATCTACAATTAAGACATCTGCCTCTAGCTGCTTGGTTCTTTTTATGGCATCATAAACAACAGATGCTGGGTCATGCCCTTCTTCTCTTTTTACGATTTCTGCTCCTGCTCTTTTAGCCCAAACTTCTAGTTGCTCTACTGCTGCTGCTCTGAATGTGTCTGCTGCTGCAATGACTACTTTTTTATCTTGCTTTCTTAGTTTGTTGGCTATTTTTCCGATTGAGGTTGTTTTTCCTACTCCATTGACGCCTACAACTAGGATAACAGATGGTTTGGTTTCTAATTTTAAGGAATTATCTACTTGGTCAAAAATAGCTTGTATTTCTTCTCGAAGGGCTTGTTTTACGTCTTCTTCTTCTTTTAGATTTTCTTTTTTGATTCGTTTTCTTAAGTTATCTACGATTTTGACTGATGTGTCTACTCCCATGTCTGACATGATGAGTATTTCTTCTAGTTCTTCTAAAAAATCTTCATCTACTTTTCGGAAAGTGCTAAATACGTTGTTTATTTTGGAATCAAATGATTCTTTGGTTTTGGTTAATCCTGTTTTTAGTTTGTCGAAAAATCCCATGGTTTGTTCCTTCTTTCTTTTTTGTTTTTCCACATTATACCAAGATAGTATAAAAAATGACTCAAGGCTTCGAAAGTTTCTTGAGTACCACTTAATATATTTATACTATACTTTTTGTAAAAAATCAAGTGTTTTTTCCTAATATTTACTAATATATGGTAAACTCATTGTGGTAATGTAGTCAAAGTAAACTTTGGTTTTAAATTTGTCAGTTTTTATTTTTACATATCATTTAGAATATAACTTTACAATTTCAACCAAAATTTCCGTAACTTTTTCCATGTCTTCTAAACAAATGTATTCATGAATTCCATGAAAATTATGTCCTCCTGTGCCTAAATTAGGACAAGGCAAACCTTTTTCAGATAAATTTGAGCCATCTGTGCCACCTCTTATTTCGCGAATTATGGGATTAACATTTACGTTTTGCATCGCTTTCTTAGCATTTTCAATAAGATGCATATGTTTAGTTATTATTTCTTTCATATTATAGTAGGTATCAGAAATTTCAATAGTTATACAATTATTATATTTTTTATTTAAATCATCAACTAATTTTTGAAAATTCTTTTTTCTTTTTTCAAAGCCTACCTTTTGAAAATCTCTAACTAAAAATTTAATTTTTGTATCTGTAACATTTCCTTGTATTGAATCAAGATGGTAATATCCTTCATATCCTTCAGTTGTTTCTGGATATTCCTTAGGAATTAAATTGATTATTTCGTTAGCTATTAATTGCGAATTAACCATTACATTTTTAGCTGAACCTAAGTGAGTAGAAACTCCTTTTATCTGAATTTTTATAGTTGCTGCATTAAAGTTTTCATAACAAATTTCTCCTAAATCTGAACCATCAATTGTGTAAGCAAAATCAGCTTTAAATTTAGAAAAATCGAAGAACTTTGTACCTTCTCCAATTTCTTCATCTGGAGTAAACGCAACAAAAATGTCTCCATGTTTTATATTATTATTTATAATATTTTCTAACATGGTCATTATTTCCGCAATTCCCGCTTTGTCGTCAGCACCAAGCAATGTGTTTCCGTCTGTTGTAATTAATGTTTTACCTGTATGTTTTCTTAGATCAGAATATTTGTTAACATCTAGAATTTCTTTTTCATTAAGTTGTATAGATCTTCCATCATAATTTCTTATTATGTGTGGATTCATATTTATATCTGTAACAGATTCCGATGTATCCATATGTGAAATAAAGCCAATCTTTGGTGCACATTCTATTCCTTTAAGAAAAGCATATACATAGCAATGTTCTTCATCTAACCAAACTTCATCCATATTTAATTGTCTAAGTTCTTGCATTAAAATTTTTGCCAAATGCCATTGTGTTTCTGTACTTGGCGTTGTTCCTGTTTCAGAATCTGAATTTGTAGAAATCTGAATGTACTTTAAAAATCTGTCTAATATCGCCATAAAAAAACCTCCAATAAAAAATTATTTTTTTAATAAAGCCACACAAAAAATCAACCTTTTACAGTTGATTTATCAATACTTCGCCAAAGTGCGACGATTTTACTTAATGGAGCGATATTCTTACAGGTTACGAACTTTTTGTTCTCTTTCTTAATTACGAATTAATTATACATAATCTAATATAGAAAAGCAATACATTTTTTCAGTTTTACTAATATCTTAATATTGTTTTAT
>CALXRH010000094.1 GCA_944390625.1 uncultured Clostridia bacterium | reverse complement strand
CCTCTCACACTCGTATTGATTTTCCACTTTCAAACATTTTTTTAAAGGTAACATCTGTATTGTCTGGTAAGGTATCTGCTTTCTGGATTAGGGTTCCTAAACATTGTTTGTCAGATATTTTTTGTGTTCTAAGATTTGCTTATAATATACTGATTTTTCTGCATATTTCCAAAAAGTGTCTTCATAAGGAATGTTGTCATAACACCAAGGTTTTTGGAATAAATTATAGTGAATTAGTTTTGGATTTTCGAGTTCTTTTTTTCCTTCTGCTGGCATGGCATCCTATTCTTCATTTAAATACAATATTTTTTGATTACACATGGCATTGATGTAATCTTGGTCTGGCGCAACAGAATCAAAATGATAGGTAGTAAGTAATTCTAGAAATTTTTTGCTAAATTCTTTTTCTCTTAATGCTTTTAAATTCATTAGTAAAACTCCGGAATTAATATATTCTTGTCTTTTTACTCCTACCGCTTGTTCTACATATTTAACAAGTTCAGGAATGTCTTGAATAGAATGGTCTGTTGATGCTCCAATTAAATTTTCTCCTAATTCGTGGCAATATAATTCTGAAATATCTCCAGTAACAATAATGTCACTGTCGATATAAATTCCTTTATCATATTCTGGAAACAGATCAGCAATAAAAAGTCGAAAATAAATGGTAAGTGTGAAGTAATCACATCTTAATCTATTTTCCACTCGGTCAGTAATCAGTTCCATTCCTTCTTTCATTTCTTTAAAAATAATTTCAAAATTTTCACATTGTAAGCTTGAAATTTTGGAAATATTACCTTGTGAAAGATTTTGGTGTAAAATATAAATTTTATAATGATATTGTTTAGAACTATTTTCTATCATGGAAGAGATTGCACAACTCACATAGGGTGCATATTGATTATCAATTGTGAAAAATATTGGTATATTTGTTTTCTCTATCATTTTTAAACTCCTTCTATTTCTTTCATTAAATTCTGATATTCATTTAATAAATCATCATATTCAAAAATTTTCAGCTTATGATGTACTTTCTCAATATGCCAAGGTTTTATGGTAATGGTATGAAATAATGGAAAAAATCGAAGAGTGGTTGTAAAGTGTTGTAATACTGTGTCTTCTCTTAATTTTCTTTGTTCATTAAATTTTCTTGGCTCTATTTTTTTATAGCTTGCCAGTTTGTTTAGAGCTGATTGGTCTGGCATAAACATTTTCTTGGTTTGACACATCTTTCTTGCTTTTTCAAAAAGTTTGGTTTGCTTGATTTTGAATAAATTAAGCAATATTTCTACAAAATCATCTTGGTATGTTTTATAGTAATTTATTTTTTTCATTTCTTTTGCCTTTCTTTTTTCTTTTCAAAAAATACGATTGTTATTATAACATATATTTTCCAAAAAATCTACTTTTCTGAAATTTTAGCACAAAAAGACTTAAGGAATAGGAGAAGATTGCCATCACTGGTCAGCCTCTTCTATCCTTTAACTCTTTTTGTGCTAAAATTTCAAATAGTGTCACATTTTGTCTATTTTTCCAATATGATATATTATAAATCAGTTTTAGGAGGTAATTTTCAAAATGAGAAATAGATGCAGAAGATGTTGCTCAATGAATAACCATTATTTTATGCAAAATAATTGTAACCATTCGGGCATGATGGAAAAAAGCTGCAATAACATATGTTCTAATACACAAAACTATAATGAACATTGTGGTTGCGGATTTGATGATGATAATTATGAAGATGTATTTCCAGATAATCCAATGCTTGCACAAAGTTATGTTCCCATTCAAACGATGAACGAAACTTTTACACCTTGTGTTGGTTTAAAAAATGGTACTATTTTTCCAGAGTTAGTTAGTCCCTATATGCCAGGTGACTCGATGAAACAAATTAAATTTATAGAAAGAACAAATACAATTGGAGAGGGGTGTAACAAGTGTCAGTAGAAAAAGAAGATAGAAAATGCTGTTGCAACAACAATGATACTATGATGAACAGTAATCTAGGCGGTTTTACAACAGCTGCATTAAATAATAATTGGGTAACAGAAGATGTTTCTAACACATCTGATATGTGCAATTCTTGTGATTGGCAAAATGCTACCAGAGCAGAAATGCTACACCAAATTAAATGTTTATCTTTTGCGATACAAGAACTTGCCCTATATTTAGATACCCATCCAGATGATGAAAAAGCTTTATGTTTGCACAATAAATATTGCAAAGAATATAGAGAATTGACAGATAAATATCAAAAAGTTTATGGACCTCTAACCATTCATTTCCCTTGCAATAAATGGAGATGGTTGGAAGAACCATGGCCTTGGGAAGGAGGAATTGACTAATGTGGACTTATAATAAAATATTACAATATCCCGTAAATATCAAATGTAAAGACCCTCGTTTGGCTAAATTTATTATTTCTCAATATGGTGGACCAGACGGAGAACTTGCTGCTTCTCTTCGTTATTTGTCACAACGTTTTGGTATGCCTGATGAGAATGCTAAGGCTATTTTGAATGATATTGGTACAGAAGAAT
>CALXRH010000093.1 GCA_944390625.1 uncultured Clostridia bacterium | reverse complement strand
ACTATTTCTACACTTTCATTATTAATTAGACTCGCAGGTATAGTAACCTTTCCACCCTCTTGTTCACTTCTTTTTAAATTTGGCATTATTTTTACAGGCATTCTGCAATAATCACATATATAGTAATCGTATTTTTTTTCTTTTTTATATCTATTATCAAATTTATTTGGATTTTCATCATATTGTGTATGTAGTTCTATTCTTTTTCGTGTCAACCAAGTGTTAACTTTCTCTTTAGTTATCATGCTCTACCCCTCCAATTCATTCTGTAGCGACTTAATCAAATATCTTACTACATCATTTTCTGTTTTTTCTTTGCAATATTCTTCCGCTTTTAAGTATTTATTTATTAACATTTCTTTAGTTAATTTATTAAGATATACTTTATAAGAATTTTTAAAGATTACTGCTATTGCATAATAACAAATTTGATATTTTAGAAGTTCTTTTGCAGTCATTAATTTAACAATTTCTTTATTATTTATATACATGTCCAATTGTCTTAAAATTCTTATAATTCCTACTTTATCTTCAATATTCAAATTTAAATCGCAATCGTAAAAATTTTCGTATCCATCTTTCTTATTCAATAAATAATAAAATAGTTTAGTTATGTTTAGTTTATTATGTGCATTTGCATAAGCGTTGGCTTGTTTATCTGCTTGTTCGTTTACTTGTTCAAGTGCTTGTTCATCTGCTTGTTTATACAAACATATTATCGTATATCGTGGCATATCATTTTGATTTAACCCGCTTTTTATAAAGAATATAACCGATTTTGAATCAACTCATTTCGAGCACGTTGTAAAGCACTTACATTCGTGCTACATTTGTTCTGCAGAATTGAATTTGCTATTTTTAGATTTGCTTGCCAGTTTCGTCTCTTAGCTATTTGCAATATAGCCATATATAAAGAAATAGCAACTGTAGAAAGCGGAAAGTAATCTAATCTAGAATAAAATTCATCGAACTGTTTATCTAAATCTATATTCATTGTTTTACCCTCTTCTTATTATTAATTATTACTATTCTTAGTTTTCTTCTTACTACAGTTGTTTTTTTCGTTTATTTGTTTCTTTTTTGTTTTTCTGAACTAATTCTTTTTGCCTTTTTTCTAATTCTTCTAATGTTGTTATCATATGTACCTCCTTTCTACAGATAATTTCTACCTGTTAATTTCATAAATTCTTCTCTAGTATGATTTTTTTCAAATGTTTTTTGACATTCAATTTGTAAACTTCTTAAAAAATTTATATCATTCTCTGTTTTTGTATGGCAAATAGTGCAAAGTGGAACACAAAATCCATTTTTTATACTAATTAATCTATTAGATCCTTTAAAAATTTCGTGTATGTGATCTTTCTTTTTACCACACACGTAACAGACCTCTAAATTATTTGTTAGAATACTAAATCTTTTACGTTCAGTATTTACTAATTTTTTACTTTTATTTTTAAGCTTATAAGTTTCGTTTAATTTAAAATCTGTACATTTTTTACAATCATCAAATATAATTTTTCTTTTATATTTTCTACAGTATAAATATTTATTATATTTCTTACTTCTAACCAATAAATCTTTACATTTCATTTTTTCTCCAAAACAAAAAAACTATTTAAAATTGTCTAATTTATCAAATAAACAATTCTAAATAGTTTTTAAATATAAAAATAAACCTTGATTTTATTTTCAAGGTTTATCAGATATTAACTTCCGTGATTATACAAAACGCCTTTAGCATCAATATAAAATACATAAAAAACTTTATTTACTATTTTTCCAATTATTCTTCCGGGTGTTGGTACATTGTTTTTATATAATCTTAATATACTATATTTTCCATCAAACGATTCTATTTCATTAATAAATCGTTTTGGAATTTCTTTTCTTATCTCTATTCTTTCTTCTTCAAATCCTTTATATTTATCCCATCTTCTTAATTCCAAATATGTTACACTAGAAACTTCAAACATTCTATCTATTAATGTTTTTTTATCTTCTTTTTCGAAATTTTCACAATATGATATATAAGCAAAATTAAATACTATATGATTACTTTTAAAGCAATTTGTACAATTTGTTTTTATTTTATTATCTTTTAATTTTATTTTACTCATTATTTTTCTACAACTTCTCTGTCAAAATATTCTCTAATTAAAGCAGGATCTATGACTTGATTTCTTGGTGTTTTATTCCAAGGTCCACCTTTAACATGTGACATTTCTCTTAATTGCCATGCTGTATAAATAGAAAAGCTGTCATATACCATATCTAATATTTCTTTTGTATCTGTATCTTCTTCTATATTACTTACAATTTTGTTATTTTCTTCTGTAGAAGGAATTATTATAGGATTTCTTCCAAAAACACAATAAGTATCATAAACATCTCTTACTACAGGACCATGCTCCCATGCTTCCAAATCATCTTCGAATAATTTATTGCCTTTTAACGCTAAATAAACTCCTTGAGCATTATATAATAGCTTTTGTAATTTTAAATGTGTTATTCCATCGTATACTTCATAATCATCATTTGTAGCAACTTTTTCTCTTTGTTCAGAATAGTTTTTATATAAAAACCATTTAGCAATATCTTGTGCTTTATACATAATACTCCCTCCAATCTTTATATAGGATATGTGATATTTAGAAAAAAATCAATATTTTTTCAAAATGTAATAAAAAAAATATATTTTAGCAATATTATTGTAACATATATTTATATAAAAATCTATACTTTCCAAAGATATTTGCGAAAGTTTTTTCGGTATTTTTGTTTATCTGATAAACTATTCAATTTTCAATGTTCTCTTGATTTTTTTAATTATTTATTGTATAATTTTATAAATTGATTTTTTAAATTTTTGGTTTGAGATATTAGTATTTGTTCTTTGCTAATATCTCTTTTACTTTTCTTAGCTGAAATTCTTTATTATTGTAATTATTCATAAAAGCTATTTTTTCAATTTCTTTAATTATTCTTTTATATCTGCTTGTATCAAACTTTAAAGTGTCGTTCTCAATTATTAAAGTTATGTTTGTATCTTCCAATTCGTATATATATTTAGCTTGTATGCCATCCATAATTAAAACCGAAGCAGCTAATATAAAAATTACTATAGTTACTATAATTTCTAGCACATTACTCACCCCCTTTCATTTAATATTTAAAAATTTATAAACAACACAGCAAATTAATACTATAATCCAAATTGGATTCACTAAACTTGCTATGTAATTTAACAAACTTAATAATGCACAAACTCCAAATATTGTCATTAAAAATATTATTGCTGTTATCACATTTAATAAAAATATTTCTTTCTTTTTCATTTGTTTTTCTCCTTTTCTAATGAACAAAACAATTTCCTTTTTTGTTGTTTGTTCTTATATGTATTTTTTTTGTTTTATTACAACTTGAAACTTCTATTGCATTTTCTTCTAAAAAGTTTTCAACCCATTCAATTTTGAATAAATAACTTTTTTTATTACCTCTAATATGTTTCAGCCCTTTAGGTATCCAGTACTGCGTAACAGTATATTTAGGAACTCTATATATTTCTGAAATTTCTTTTGATGTGTATAATCCTTGCATACTTTCACTCCTTTATTATTTAAATATTTTTAATTTACTTTTATCTCATCTTGTGATATATTATTTATTGCATAAACCCTGTTGGGTAAAAGAAAGGATGTGGTTTTATTGTCACAGTTTTTGATTTTACCCTGTTTCTTAAAAATTGATGTTTTATATAATTGGAAAATTATATAATTCAGCTGAAGAGCTTAAAATTCAAAATTCTAGTAGCTACGGGGTATTTAACATTACATATATCAGAACCATAACTGATTAAGTACTAGAGCTTCCACAGAAGTTGTAGGTGCCTAATACAATATTAGTTGAATATGAGCTGGGAGAATTTTGCCATACGACTTCTATGTCGGTTAAAACTAGAGGTTTTGCTGATTTCCATATAATCAGGGGGCAAGCTGACGAGCTATAAACGGGTGAGACCTCCATGTCGTTAAAACTGGTTCTCATGGCTTGGGCTAGACTGATTGCAAGAGTTTAAGATATACAAATTATGGAGAAATACTAATCATATAGGCACTATGGTTAGTATTTTCTATTTATATAAATTCTCTACAGTCGTTTCTAATATCTCTGCTAGTCTTATTGCTTGTATAACATTTGGTGTTCTCTCTCCTGTTTCCCACTGGGAAAATGTGTTTTGCTTTATTTCTAAAAGTTTTGATATATCACTTTGAGATAATTTTTTTCTTTTTCTAAATTCTTTTATTTTGTTCATATTTTTTCCTTGCTAATTTATTCAGAAACTTGGTCTTTAAATGCACGATTATTCTTTCTTAAAAACTCTAATGCTGACTCGCACTCGGCATTAGTTATTTTTTTTATTTGTTCAATTTCGTTTTCTACTATTAGTTTTGCCGTTGGCAAAGGTAATGCAGAATCTAAAATTATTTCTCTTATAAGTAATGGTAATTTCTTATATAAGTTTTCTTCTCTCTTAAGTTCTTTTATATCTTCAAATTTCTTATAATTCATTTCATTCCTCTTCTACTAAACATTTTATAACGTTTAAACCGTTATTTCGAAACAAAAAAATTTATATCATTATAGTTAACTTGATATACATCTTCTATTTTCTTTAAGATTGGAATATCTGGATAAGTCAATCCCCTCTCATAATTGCTCAATGTATCTGGACTTATTCCAATAAGTTTAGCAGCATCTTCTTGAGACAAGCCTTTATTACTTCTTATAGCTTTTAATGTTAACTGCATTCCCACTTTTTTCACCTTCTTTCTTTTAACGGTTTTTCCGTTTTGTGACTAAATTATATATCACGGTTTAATCGTTGTCAATAGTTTTTCCGTAATTTTTTTAAAAAAATATTGCTTTTTTTACGATTAAGTCGTATAATAACATCAGGAGGTTAACATGAGCGATTTAGG
>CALXRH010000092.1 GCA_944390625.1 uncultured Clostridia bacterium | reverse complement strand
TTGAGTATGCTCATCCAGAATTTCGAATAGCTTGTCTATTTTTTGATTCATTGCTAATAATAGTTTTTCGTTTTGTGTTTCTTCCATTTTTCGCCTCCTTTCTTGTCTTATTTTAAGTTCATTTTTTACTGTTTTTAGAAAGTTTTTATATTTGTAAATAAGAATATTTCTGAGCAAAAAGAATAACTTTTCAAGAAATAAATAGTTAAACAAATTTTACTAGTCTAAATCATTTTGAAATAAAATAAACTTAATTCTTAATTATTATACTGATAAAAACATATCTTGTCAAGAATTTTTCATCGCAATATTCGACAATTTTTTTCATTCGTTTTTTTCGAAAAACTATTGACAAAATAAAAAAAGTATTATATACTACATATCGTTGTATGAAAAGCTCCCTTAGCTCAGTTGGTCAGAGCAACCGGCTCATAACCGGTGGGTCCAAGGTTCGAATCCTTGAGGGAGCACCAAAATAAGAAAAGTGTCATGTTATTTTAAAATGGCACTTTTCTTTTATGTTATACTTTATCTTAAATACTCAATAAATGACATAAAAAAATGAATTATACTCTAAACTTAAAGTATAATTCATTTTTTCTAGTTATTTTCTCCTCTTCCTTCTGGAAGTGCATTACTTGGTAATTCAATTCTTATTCTTATCCTAAATACATAAGTTGCAGCTCTTACAATTTTGCTGTTTTTAAATCTTTGCCATAAAGATGGCTTTGCTTTAAATGTAGTTTCTTCTTGATATTGTTCTGCTTTTTGTAAGTCTTCTTCCGTTGATTCTTCTTGATTTGTTACAGCTGTTTGGATATTGTTTTTGATTTTTTCTTTTTTCTTTGATTTTGCCTTTGTTTCTTGCGCTTCTTCTATTTTTATTTCTTCTGGTTGTTCTTCTTCTATTTGTTCTATTTTTTCTTCTGGTGTTGGTATTAATTTTAAGGCATCTGATATTTCAATTCCGATAAAACTTAATGCTTTTGAGCTATCTTCTAATCGTTCCATGTCGATTTCTATATGTAAATTAGCTTCCAAATTATTGACTCTAGCCTTTAAAATTTTCATAGAATCATTATATTTTTGAGATGTTTTGCCCTTACATCTTCCAACTGTGCTTAAAGCTTCAATAATATCGTCTGAAAATTTATCACTAGCTTCTTCTACTTTTTCTTTCCATCCTTCTTGTTTTTCATCTACTGCTTCTATTAATTCTGTTAATTCTCCTGCTAAAGCTATATTTCCTTCTCGTTGCTTGATGAGTTCTTCTACTTTTTTTGTGTTTTCTTCAAACTGATTGATGGCAAATTCAACTAAACCATAAGCTGCATTATAAACACTTATTGGAAAATTTTTCTTTTTTGGATATTCTATTAAATAAGTTTTTATGGACTCTATTAAATCTTTAAAATAGGTATCTTCTTCTAATTGAATAATTTGTTTTTTATTATTTGGATTGATTAATTTTTGAACTTTATCTATATTGGATATTATTTTTTCTTCTGTAATTACCATTCTCATATTTACCATGCCAGACCTAGACATTGTAAACTTCCCTCCTTTGTTATAATTTTTAACGTATTTTCTACATAAATTACTTTTATTATACACGACTTCCGTAAAAACTACAAGGTCTTTCAAAAAACTTTTTGTTTACATTTTTGTTACAAAAATATTACATTTTCGTAACATTTTATATGTTTTTCATTATCTTCTCCATCTCAATATTTCTTTTTATTTTTAAAGTCGTTGTTTTTACTAATTCTTCGTCTGTTAAAAATAGTTTCTTTATGTATTTATATTTTGGCATAGTTTTATTGACTTCTTTTACCCAATTCCATATTTTTTCTCTTATTTCTTGTTCTGTTATAGAACCAAATTCTTTCTCAATATACTCTTTATTATAAGAAATTTTTACAGATAAAGTAACATCCCCATCTGCTGCTGGCATACCAAATACCATGGATTCATTTACTAAATCAGATTTATCAATTAAGCTTTCAATCTCTTCTGGGTACACATTTTTACCATTTTTTAATACAATAACAAATTTTTTTCTTCCAACAATATAGATATATCCATCTTTATCTATTCTAGCTAAATCTCCTGTACGGAACCAGCCATCTTCCGTGAATGCCTCTTGATTTGCTTCCTCATTATGATAATATCCCATCATGATAGAATCGCCTTTGGCTAAAAGTTCTCCCACTCCCTTTTCATTTGGTTCATCTATTTTTACCTCTACACTTGGCATTTTTTTACCTATTGAACTTAGGCGCTTTTGGTGAGTTAATTCTGCCGATACAACAGGGGATGTTTCGGTTAATCCATATCCTTGTAATACATTAAATCCTAAATCCCAAAATCCTTTCTCTTTTTCCGGATCTAATGCTGCTCCTCCTGCTACCATGATTCTAATACATCCACCTAAATTGTCATGTATTTCTTTAAACAATTTTTTTCTAATATCAATTCCTACTTTTAATAACACATTACTAAGTTTTATTCCTTTTTTTACAGTAGGTAGTTTTCCTTTTTCTTCGATTGCTTTGATTAGTTTATCATACATTTTTTCAAATACAACCGGAACACAAATGATGGCCGTTATTTTGAAGTTTTTAAGTTCATCGGCAATATGCCTTACCCCTTTTGAAAATATGATGCTACAACCTACTGATAATGGATATAAAAATCCTACTGTACATTCAAATGTATGATGTAAAGGTAAAAAGGATAAAAAGCGATCTGTTTCATTGACCTCAAAAACATTTCCAATATCGATAATATTGGTACATAAATTTTTGTGAGATAACATAACTGCTTTGGATTGATTGGTGGTTCCTGATGTGAATAACATGATGTTCATTTCTTCCTCGTTTATTTGGCTGTCTAGAAACTCTTTATTTCCCTGTGCTAATAACTCTCTTCCTTTTGCTACAATCTCTTTTTGTGAATACTTATTAAAGTCATTTTTTTCTAAATCCATGGATATAAAATATTTTAATTTGGTATTTCCTTGTTTTTGAATTTTTGCCATAGATTCGTCATATTTACTTGAATAAAAAATGGCTTCTACTTCTGAACGAATCATTAAACTTTCAATTTCATTAATTGGTAAAGCTTTATCTAAAGGTACTACAATTCCTGTACCACAGCTAATAGCTAAATAGGCAACTTCCCATTCATATCTGTTTTCTCCAATTACAGCTATTCTCTTTCCTTTTAATCCCATTTCTATTAATGCTGTACCTAAACTATTTATATCTTTATAAAATTCTTGATAAGTAATTACTCTTGCTTTTTCTAAACTGTCTCCATCGACATAAAAAGCTGGTCGATTAGCAAATTTATTAGCAGATTCTGCGATCATTTCTTTTAAATTTTTAAATTTTGTAGTTTTTTCTATCATTTTTATTTCTCCTTTAACCCTTTTATGATGGTGTTTTCAAATTCTTTATAAACTTCTTTTACATCAAAACTTTCTTTTTCTCTTAACTTGTACACTAAACAAGAACCGATTAACCCATAAATTTCAGAGGCATAGATTTTAGCCTCTCCTTGTTTTATTTGCTTTGCTTGAATTCCTTGTTTTACAATCTCTTCTATCTTACTGATATATTCATATATGTAATCTTTACATTTTCGATTTCTCTTTTCATTTCCATAAAATTGACTTAACAATATGGTTATGATGTCTTCGTATTTATTTACTATTTTTATTTGAATTAAAACGATTGCTTTTATTTTGTCAATGTAATTTTCATATTTAGAAGTTTTTATGTCTACACTATTTTGTAATAATTTTATTCCTTCTGTTACTAGAAAATCGAAAATTTCTTCTTTGCTTGTAAAATGATAATATAAAGTTCCTTTTGCCACCCCTACTGTGGCGGTTATTTCTTCAATACTAGTATTTTCATGGCCTTAGTCCGTAAATAACTTCATGGAGGCTTCAAATATTTTTCTGTTTGTTTTATTCAAACTCTATCCTTCTTTCTTTTTGATTTTTTCGTTCTTATTATATAAAAATATTTTAAATTTTGCAATAGCCTTTTGTAAATTGGATAAGATGTTTCCTTAAACCGAAAGCATAACGATTTTTTTTAAAAGTTTTCTTAAAAAACTTGAATTTATTTCTATTTTAGTATAGTATATATAAAAAAGAAACAGGAGGATAAAAAATGCCTAGAAAAACGAAAGAATCTGAGAAAGAAAAAGAAACACTAAAAAATCGTTTATTTCCTAAGAAAACTAATAAATCGATTGAGCTAGAAGAGCCAACTGAAGTTTCCAAAAAAGATAATGCTAAATCCACCAAAAGTACCTCAAAAAAAGCAGTAGCACAGTCTAAAACAACAAAAAAGGCTACTAAATCTGTGACAAAAGCGAAAGAAGCAGAAAAAGTTACCGAAAAATCCAAAACAACAGAAAAGAAAAAAAAGACAACCTCTTCTAAAAGTACAAAAAAGGTGGCAACTAAATCTGTTTCTTCTAAGTCTAAGAACACCAAAAAAACAAAAAAGGAACTTCCTTCTTACTCTCCAGAATATTATGACTTACCTTATAAATATAACCAAACCGTCGTAAAAATATTAGCTCAAACACCAACCAATTTGTTTGTCTACTGGGAGATTTCAGATGAAGATCGAGCAAACTTAAAACAAAAATACGGAGAATATTTTTTTGAAATAACCAAACCTGTTTTAGTCGTATATAATGAAACTTTAAATTACTCTTTTGAAATCGATATCAATGATTTTGCTAATAGTTGGTATTTGCATGTAAATGATAGTAACTGCCAATATAAAATAGAACTTGGGAGACGTCCAATTCCTATTAACTATAGTTATATCCCACAATATAATTTAGAAAAAAATGGACCTCTTAAACCTGTTGAGGCTGCTTATGTTTATATTTCCTCCTCTAATGGTTTAGAAACGCCAAACGATCATATCTTGTATAATAAGCAAAATAAACTATTTTTCAGAAATATAAAAACCAATCAAATTATCGAAAAGGATATAAAAGATTTTCCTTTTATTGTTAAAAATAATACCTTTATTAGCCTATATGAACTTTATGCAGACTTATATAAAGAAGAGATTTTGAACCATCGTTTCGATTTGAATAACCCTTCTTCTGGAAATCCTGGTTCTGGAAGTCTTTCATCGAAATTTAAATAAATATGTGCTCTTCAAGCTAGTTGTTGTATCAATCTATAAAGAAAGGAGAGTATAGAAAAATCACTCTATACTAAATAAACCAATGCAGAAAAAAGGATACGTAAGCTTTGTATTACATGCTCATCTTCCCTTTATCCATCATCCAGAAAGTGATGATTATTTAGAAGAGTCTTGGCTATATGAAGCAATTTCAGAAACATATATACCATTATTAAAAAATTTTAAAAAACTAGTAGATGAAAACGTAAATTTTAGAATTACGATGTCCATGACACCTCCTCTACTTTCTATGCTGGATAGTCCATTATTACAACAAAAATATATCCATTATCTAGAACAATTAATTGAGTTGTCAGAAAAAGAAATCAAACGAACTACTTTTAATCAAAAGATGAATCAACTTTCTAAATATTATTACAAAAGATATTCCGAAGATTTAAGGTTATTTCGAGATGAATTTCACTGTGATTTAATTTCGCAATTTAAACATTTTCAAGATATTGGTGTATTAGAAATTATCACCTGTGGTGCAACACATGGCTATTTTCCAATTTTATATGTCAATGAAAAGACAGTTCGTGCTCAAATTGCAGTTGGCGTGCAAACCTATGAAAGATTTTTTGGAAGAAAGCCACGTGGTATTTGGCTTCCTGAATGTGGTTATATCCCAGAAGCAGATAAATATTTAAGAGAATTTGGCTTAGAATATGCCATTGTAGAATCACATGGAATTTTATATGCCAACCCTACTCCCCTTTATGGTACGCTAGCTCCTATTGTTTCTCCGCGAGGATTTACCGTATTTGGTCGTGATATGGAATCCTCCAGGCAAGTTTGGAGTTCGATTAATGGTTATCCTGGTGATTTTAATTATCGAGATTTTTATCGAGACATTGGCTATGAAGCAGATTACGAATATATCAAACCCTATATTGCACATAATGGAGTTCGTGTCCATACTGGAATTAAATATCATAGGATTACTGGTAAAACGGATAACAAAGATATTTATGACATTCAATGGGCAAAAGATTCTGCTGAGCGTCAAGCTGGTCATTTCCTAGACTCTAGAAACGCACAAATTGAAAATGCCTCTCATTATATGGATAAACCGCCTATTATTTTATGTCCTTATGATGCCGAACTTTATGGGCATTGGTGGTATGAAGGTCCTTATTGGCTATACATATTGTTCAAAAAAATTTATTATGATGAATGTAATTTTGAACTAATTACGCCATCTGAATATATGGATAAATACCCAGAAATTCAACAAGCTGAGCCTTGTAGGTCTAGTTGGGGAGCCAATGGTTATAGTGAGGTATGGCTTAATCCTTCGAATGATTATGCACATAGACATCTGCACGTTGCAGGAGACCGTATGTGTGAACTTGCCTATAAATTTAGAGATGTGTATGGTAATCTTCTAGATTTAGAAAATCAAATTCAAAAATTAAAAAAAAAAAAAAAACCAGTTACTAAAATCACATCTACTTCCCAATACAAAACAGTCAAACTTCAAGTACGAGCCTTAAACCAAGCAGCACGAGAATTACTTTTAGCACAAAGTAGTGATTGGCTATTTATTATTACGAATAATACTATGGTTGATTATGCACATAGAAGAATAAAAGACCATATTGGTAGATTTACCAAACTTTATGAACAATTGAATTCTAATACGATTGATAAAAAGTTCTTAAAAGAAATAGAAGAGAAAGATTCCATTTTTCCGGATATTGATTATAGAATATTTTTGGGGACGGGGGAAAAAAATATCAAATAGTATGAATACTTTCCTGATTTTTTGTATATAATTTTTATAACAAAAGATTGGGGAGGTATTTTTTATGGATAAGGCACGTATCAATTCTATTTTGTCTAATGATGAAAAAATTGATGTTTTTTATCAGGACAGGTCTGTTTGGATTCAAGGTGTTTCGAATCATATAGCTAAAGTTGGTTTTATTGATACTTTTGAAGAAGAAGATGTTTTGATAGATGATTTGTATGAGAAAAAATAATTTAATACTGTAACGAAATTGAGGACGCAGCCCAAAAAAATATATTTTTTGGGCTGCGTCCTCAAAAATATTAAATTAAAATTTGATTTTTTCTTTTACCCAATTTTCTACTTGGTCGATTGGAACACGAATTTGTTCCATCGTATCTCTATCTCTTATCGTTACTTGATTGTCGTCTAATGTATCAAAATCTATAGTTACACAGTATGGTGTTCCTATCTCGTCTTCTCTTCGATAACGTTTTCCGATGGAACCTGTTTCATCATAATCACACATAAAAGATTTGGATAATTTATCGTGTAATTCAAGTGCTTTTTCAGATAATTTTTTGGATAGTGGTAGTACTGCTACTTTATATGGTGCTAAGGCAGGATGCATATGTAATACGGTTCTGATATCTCCTTCTGCTATTTTCTGTTCTTCGTAAGCGTTACATAAAAACATAAGTACTAATCGATCTACTCCAACAGAAGGCTCTATAACAAATGGTACATATTTTTCTCCTGTTTCTGGGTCTTGGTAGGTTAAGTCTTGTTTGGTTGCTTCCATATGTCTGGATAGGTCGTAGTTGGTTCGATCTGCAATTCCCCATACTTCTCCCCAACCAAATGGGAATCTATATTCTATGTCTGCGGTGGCTTTACTGTAGAAGGATAGTTCTTCTTTGGTGTGATTTCTAAAGCGGATGTCTTCTTCTTTTGCTCCAAGTGAAAGTAAGAAGTTTTTGCAGTTTTCTTTCCAATATTCATGCCATTCTAAGTCTGTGTCCGGTTTACAGAAAAATTCGATTTCCATTTGTTCAAATTCTCTGGTTCGAAAGATAAAGTTTCCAGGTGTGATTTCGTTTCGGAATGCTTTTCCTTGTTGGCATATTCCCATTGGTAGTCTTCTTCTGGTGGTTCTTAATACATTTTTGAAGTTAACAAAGATTCCTTGTGCTGTTTCTGGACGTAAATAAATTTCCGATTTGGCATCTTCGGTTACTCCTTGAAATGTTTTAAACATTAAGTTGAATTTTCGAATACTGGTATAGTTTAATTTTCCACAATTAGGACATACGATGTTGTTGTCGTTGATGTATTTTACGGTTTCTTCATCTGTCCAACCATCTGCTATAACATCTTTTCCATTTTTGGCTGCCCATTCTTCGATTAGTTTGTCTGCTCTATGTCTTGTTTTACATTCTTTGCAATCGATTAAAGGATCGGTAAAACCTGCTACATGCCCTGTTGTTACCCATACTTGTGGGTTCATTAAGATACTACTGTCTAGTCCTACATTGTATTTGTTTTCTTGTACCATTTTTTTCATCCAGGCTTTTTTTATGTTATTTTTTAATTCTACTCCTAATGGTCCATAATCCCAAGTATTCGAAAGTCCTCCATATATTTCGGAACCTGGATAAATATACCCTCTTGCTTTGCATAAGTTAACAATTGTCTCCATTGAATTTAGCATTTTACTTCTCCCCTTTGTTTTCTTATTTTTGTTTCTATTTGTGATGTTTTTATTTATATCATATTTTGGTTCTATTATCAAGTGTTTAACGAAAAACTTTTTCTACTTTTTGGTTGGAATTTTGATTACAACCTCTGTTCCTTTTCCTACCTCGCTTTTTATGTCGATACTTCCACCGTTCTTGTCCAATATTTCTTTGGCAATCGAAAGCCCCAATCCAGTGCCCCCATTTTCTCTACTTCTTGCTTTATCCACTCGATAAAAACGTTCAAAAATTCGATTTAAGTCTTCTTCTGGAATTCCGATTCCATTATCGATAATTTTAATATAAGCATCATTATAAACAAATCCTACATAGATTTTTATAACGCCTCCATCTGGTGTATATTTTATACTATTGGTTAAAATATTGAGTACGACTCTTTCGATATCGTCTTTATCGGCATAAACAGGTGGAACATCTGCTGTTACAAAATTTTCTACATTGTGGTTTTTCTTTTTAATCTCAATTGCTAATTTGTTTTGGCATTCCTTTACGATTTTTCCTAAATCAAAATTTTCTTTTTTTACTTTCTTTTTATTACTATCCATTCTAGAAAGTTCTAATAAATCGGTAACAAGTCTTGCCATACGTCTCGCTTCTGTTGCTATAACTCCCAAAAATTCTTTTTGTGTTTGCTCGTCATATTCACCCTCTAGAAGAGTATCGGCATAGCCCATAATGGATGTAATTGGCGTTTTTAGTTCGTGTGATACATCTGCGACAAATTCTTTTCTCATATTGTCTAATCTTTCATGCTCTATGGTATCTGGTATAAAGGCAATAACGCCAGCTGGTATATCTTTTTTGTCTCGAAAGGGCGAAAATAATACATTTAATGTTGCTTCTCCTACATCTACTTTTTGGGTGGTAGAAGTCCAGTTATCTAAGTAAATTATTTTTTCCATATTGATATTTTTATCATATTTGTGGAAAATATCTTCAAAAGAATTGTCTTCTGGTGCTATTTTTAATAATCTTTTGGCTGCCGGATTAATTAAGGCAATTTTTCCGTCTCGATTAAATACTACAATTCCTTCTGTTGTATGTAAAATGATTTTTCCCATTTCGATTTGCTCTGTTGACTTTTCTTCGTCTTTACTTTTTAAATATTTATTCAATGGATAGACGATGACTCTTGACATATAGATGCATAATGCAATTGCTATCCCCACAAAAATTAAACTAGAAATAATTAATATAATATCTAAATTTCTAGATAATTTTTCCATCTCTATATTAACTTGTTCTAAACTTATGATTTCTTCTGTACGGATACCCTGATCGATATTAGCAATATTGAGTTGTAATACGATTCCTAACCCAATTAGTATGACAATTTCTGTAATAAATATGATGAGAACTATTTTTAATGGCATATTTTTTTTAAACAATCTTTATCCCTCTTTCAGTTTACAAGTTTTTTAATTTCCTTAAAAATTTTATCTTCTACATTTGTATTGGCAATGGAATAAGCTTTTTTTCCCATTTGTAAACAAGTTTCTTTATTTAAAATAATTTCTTCAATTTTACGATTAAGTATCGTTCCTGTTAATTCGTTATTTTTTATGATTTTTGCTGCTCCAATGCTTTCTAAAACTTTGGCATTGTACATTTGATGATCATTGCTTACATTAGGGAGTGGCACAAGTATTGATGGTTTTCCAACATTGGCTATTTCGGTAATTGTCATAGCTCCACTTCTAGCTACAATAAGGTCTACTACATTTTCTATTTTTTCCATATCATAGATGTAAGGAACAATTTTACAATTTGCTATATGATGAATATCTATTCCTTTTTTGGCTAAATTTTCTTTTATGCTATCAAATTGTTTTTGCCCAGATGCGCAAATGATTTGATAGTTTTTGTTTTTCTTTTGCTCAATAATCTCAATTAAAGCTTCATTTATTTTTTGAGCGCCTTGGCTTCCTCCAAAAATTAATACAATTGGTTTGGTTTCATTTAAATCCATGGATTTTATAATATTTAGTTTTTCATTAATTCCTAAATCTAGTTTCTTTACTTTTACGGGAGTTCCTGTAAATACTACGTTTTTACAACTTGGTATTCTGTTTTTTGCCTCTTGAAAAGAAACCAAAATGGTATCAGCTTTTTTAGCTAACATCTTTATCGCTTTTCCAGGGAAGGCATTACTTTCGTGCAATAATACCGGGATTTTGTTTGCTTTTGCTGCCATAACCGTTGCTCCACAAATATATCCCCCTGTTCCTATTACAATATCTGGCTTAAATTCTTTTATAATTTTTTTTGCCTCTCCTATCCCTTGAAAGGTTTTATATAATTTTTTTAAATTTTCAATGGATATTTTTTTACTTAATCCATAAGCATCTATTGTTTTTAATTCATATCCAGCACGTGGTACTAAATCATTTTCTAGTCCACGAGTGGTTCCAATAAAAATAATTTGAGAATCTTTTTCTTCTTGTTTTATTTTATTGGCAATTGCTAACCCAGGATTAATATGACCTGCTGTTCCTGCTGCTGCAATGATTACTTTCATGAAAATCTTCCTTTCTTGGGAACCATTGGAACCAGGTCTTTTTGGTTCCTACTAAGTTTTTCTACAAGCTCTTGAAATATTCAGCAATACCCCTATTTGACAAAGCATGATAAATAAAGCGGTTCCTCCATAACTAAAAAATGGTAATGGCATTCCTGTTGCTGGCATAGATGATGTTACAACTGCAATATTGATAATTACTTGTATTCCTACTAATGCAGTAATTCCTGTAGCTACTAAGCTTCCAAACATATCTGGTGCTTTCATAGCAATTAAAATTCCTCGCCAAATAAAAATGGCAAATAAAACAATGACAAAAGCACAACCAATAAATCCTAGTTCTTCTGCTAAAACCGAAAATATAAAGTCATTTTGTGGCTCTGGTAAATACAAATATTTTTGTTTACTTTGCCCAAGACCTGCTCCAAATAATCCTCCGTGAACCTATGGCATATAAACTTTGTATTACTTGCCACCCTTCTCCTTTTGCATCACTCCAAGGATCTAAAAAAGTAGTTACTCTAGAAAGTCTATAAGGAGCGATTATAATTAATCCAATTAAGGCTGGGACACCTATAGCAAGACCTGGTATAATCATTTGCCACATTTTACATCCTGCAATAACCATCATGATGCCTACAATTCCAATAATTACTACAGAAGCACTCATATGAGGCTCTAGCATAACTAATACAATAATAGGTGCTAACCATAAAAGATGTTTTAACCAACCTTTTACAAAATATTTCAATTCTTCTCTGTCTCTTGTTAAAATTCCTGCAAAAAATATAATCATACAAAATTTGACAAGTTCTGAAGGTTGAAAAGAAAAAGTATCTGTTATATAAATCCATCTAGTAGCACCATTTACTTCTCTTCCCACTACTAATACTGCTAATAAAAGTATAAAAGATACAAAATAAGCTATTTTATAGAACTTTTTATAAAATCGATAATCAATTTTTGATATAATTCCCATAGCACAAAGACCTAATGCAGCAAAAATTGCTTGTTTTGCAAAATATCGATAACTACTTGTTCCTCCACTTTCTGAAAGGGAGGTTGGAGAGCTTGCTGAAAGTACCATTATTAATCCTAGAGTTAATAATAATAATACCGTTATCAGTAATGTATAATCAATTGGATTATCTAAAAAACTAGAAAATTTCTTATTTTTTTTCTTTGCCACTTATTCTTGCCCTCCTTTCTTTTTTTGTTGAAGATATTTTTTATCAAACCATTAAAATTCCTAAGATACAAACTAAAAGGGTTATAACTGAAAATACTCTAACAACTTTATTTTCATTCCATCCTGATAATTCAAAATGATGGTGTAATGGTGCCATTTTGAAAATTCTATTTCCTGTTTTTTTATAATAATATACTTGTAAAATAACAGATAAGGTCTCAAGTATTGGAATCAATGCGATTACCAGTAATATTAATGGCATTTTTAAATATAAGGCTAAACAGGAAATTAACCCGCCTAAGAAAAGAGAACCTGTATCTCCCATCATTACTTTTGCTGGATTTAAATTAAACATTAAAAATCCTAAAATACTTCCGCACCGCAACACTTCCTATAATGGCAACTTCTGTTACAGACCTTAGCATCGCAATTACTGTTAAACAAGTTATAATAATCGCACATACACTAGATGATAAGCCATCGACTCCATCGGTTAAGTTAATCGCATTGGTTGTTGCCAAAATGACTAAAATGGCAAATGGAATATAGATTACTTTCGGTAACAAAATTTCTGTTTTTAAAATAGGTATAAACATCTCTGTTCCTTGGTCTGATATATGTATGATAAATAAAATATATAATACAGATATAATCAGTAAACCTAACATTTTATAACTTGGTTTTAATCCTTTTGTGTTATGTAAAACTAATTTTTTGTAATCATCTATAAAACCTACTACACCAAATCCAATGGTTAGGCATAGAATTGGTATTAAATTGTGTGCTATTTCTGCTTGCCCTTGCACTTTATAATATAAATAACTAATTGTTGTACAAATGATAATGGATAACATAAATATAATGCCACCCATAGTTGGTGTTCCTTGTTTTTTTAAATGAGATTTAGGGCCATCATCTCTTTCAATTTGGCCTATTTTTACTTTTTTTAAGATTGGTATAATGATGACTGCTAATAGGACTGCTACTATAAAACTTATGAAAAGTATGGTTGTTTGAAAATTCATTTTTACTTGCCTTTCTTATTAATCTTGCTAATGATATCTTTAACAATTATTCTTTCATCAAAAGGATGTTTTACTCCATTTATTTCTTGATAAGGTTCATGCCCTTTTCCTGCTAAAACGATGATGTCGTTTTTGTTTGCCATTTGAATGGCTTTTTGGATTGCTTCTGTTCTGTCTACTATTACTTCATATTTTCCTTTTGTTTTTTTATATCCTTCTTCGATTTGATCTACAATTGCTTGTGGATCTTCTGTTCGTGGGTTATCTGAGGTGATAATAGTGTAATCTGCTACTTTTCCTGAAATTTCTCCCATAATAGGACGTTTTCTAGCATCTCTATCTCCTCCACATCCAAATACTGAAATTACTCTTCCTTTGGTATAAGAACTTACTGCTTGAAGTATGTTTTGCAAACTTTCTGGTGAATGGGCATAGTCAATCATGATTGGTATTTCTAGTTTATTTTCTACCATTTCGGATCTGCCTGGTACTTTTATTTTTTCTAATGCTTCTTTTATGTAGCTACTTTCTATTCCTATTTTTTTAGCTATACAAATAGCAGCTAACGCATTATATACCGTAAATCTACCTGGAATATCGACTTTGATTCTTTCATTTCGATCCGTTATTTTTACTTTAAAATCTACATAAGAATTGGTTATGGTTATATCTTTTGCTAAGAAATTCCCAAAATTGTCAATTCCATAACCAGTAATATTATTTTCTGGAAACATGGCTGGTATTTTGTTTCCTTGTAAGTCATCAATATTGACAAATCCTGTTTTACACATCTGAAATAGTTTTAATTTAGATTGTAAATAGTCTTGCATATCTGGATGTTCTTTTTCACTGATATGGTCTTCTGAAAAATTGGTAAAGGCTACCATATCAAACTCACATCCATCTACTCTGTGTAATTTTAAACTTTGTGAGGATACTTCCATGACAACATATTCTACTTTTTCTTCTACCATTTGACTAAATATCTTTTGAAGTTCTAAACTTTCTGGTGTAGTTCTATCTGAATCTGCCATTTTTTTACCATTGATATAGATAGCAATGGTTCCAATTAGCCCTACTTTTTTTCCTGCTTTTTCTAAGATTTCTTTTATCATAAAGGTTGTAGTAGTTTTTCCTTTGGTTCCTGTTATTCCAATTAATTTGAATTTATGAGAAGGATTACCATAAAAATTAGCTGAAGCTAGTGCTAAAAATTCTCTTGTATTTTTACTTACAATAAGTGTGACATTTTCTGGTATTTTTAGGGTTTTCATATCAAAAGTTTCTTCTGCTACAATTGCAATTGCTCCATTTTCTATAGCCTGTGCTATAAATTCATGACCATCTGCGCTAAACCCTTTTATGGCAACAAACAAGAAGCCTTTTTTGACATTTTTTGAATTGCTTTCGATTCCTTCTATTTCTAAATTTAGTTCTCCTTTGGCTTTTAGCCCTTCGATTCCGTTTAAAATATTTTTTAAATTCATTTTTTATCTTCCTTTCAAGGATTTTTAGTAAAAGGAAATAATTATTTCCAATTTTACCAATTTATTATATATCAAAATGTTTTTTTTGTATAGTTTTTTTTTATTTTTTTTCCGATTTTTTTGTTTATGGGAATACCATATTTTTTAGAGCTAATATTCTTATTTAAACTTTATGTACAAAAATTAGATTTATTCTAAAAATGGTTTTTATATACCTAAAATTTTATTATTTTTGATAAAGCTATTGAACCACCAAAAAAAATATGGTATAAAAAGTATATAAGGAGGTTTATAACTATGAGTGAAGAAAAAAAAGAAATTCAAGTTGTAAATGGGGATGGAGAAGGCTTGAATATATCACCCGTATATGAACATATAAAATCAGATACGATTCCTGCTGATGATAAGAAAAAGAAGGATATTGTTATACCGAAAGGAAGCTCTGATAAAAAAGACTAAAAAATAATAGTCTAAATTTTGAGGTTAAAACTCGATATTTAGACTATTTTTTTGATTAGTTGTTTTCTTTTCTGCTATTTTTATTTTGTGCTTTTATGGTTGATTTTTAAGCTTGCCTATCTTTTTTGACAAGCTTTTTGCTTTTGTAAATATTTATTATGATTTATATTTCAAATTTTTTAGATTATAATTTTTTTATCTCTTCGATTGTTAATTCTGTTATTTTACTTATAGTTTCTAAATCTATTTTTTGAGCTAACATTTTTTTGGCTATTTGTATTTTTTCATCTTGTTTTCCTTGCTCAATTCCATGCTTTCTTCCAATTTCAACTCCAGCCTTTTTTCCAATCTCAACTCCAGCCTCTAATCCCTTATCATAGCCAGCTCCTTCTATTGCCTTTTGGTCCATGATATATTTTTCTCGTAGCTCTGCTAAATAGATTTCTCTTTCGTCTTGACTAATTTCTTCTAATACCTCTTTTGCTTTTTTTATTTCTTTATTCGACATATCTACCACCTCTGGATTTCTTATAAATTTAACCCATGAATTCAAGTTTCTGTTTTTATTTTTTTCTTGATATTTCTCGAATTTTGGTAGTTCTATTATATAAATTTCCATGGCATCTGTCAATATAATTTCTGGGTATTCTTCTTCTCTTATATTCCATTTAGTTATATATTTGGCAATTGTTTTTAGATTGGTTAACTCATAGTCTGTTATTAAAATGGCTATTCCTTTTTCTAGTGAACTATA
>CALXRH010000091.1 GCA_944390625.1 uncultured Clostridia bacterium | reverse complement strand
AATATAATCATCACTATCAACAAACCCTATATATTTTCCTTCTGCAATCTCTAATCCATTGTTTCTTGCCATAGATAACCCTTGATTCTTTTGATGAATAACTTTAATTCTGCTATCTTTTCTAGCATACTCATCGCAAATTTGATAGCAATTATCAGTAGAACCATCATCTACTAGTATAATTTCTAAATTTTTATGAGTTTGATTTATTATACTATCTATACACTGTTTTAAATATTTTTCAACATTATAAACAGGCACAATTATACTAATTAAGTCCATTTTTCCTTCCCTCATTTAGTTATTTTATTATTTTCTTCACCTTTGTTAATATACCTGCTTTATATAAAATAGGTTTTAATTGTTCTTTAGCTTTTTCTTTTAAAGATTGGCGTAAATATCTTTTCTTTACAACTGTAAAATCTAAATTTGCTACATCAATTAAAAAAGTGTTTCTTTGTTGTGGCTTTTCCGCTGAATTTAAAAGCATAGAGGCTTCTTTATTTCCATTGCCATTATGCCATATAGCTTTTTCTAAGTCAATTTCTTTAATATAAATTTCATTTTTCACTGAATTTAGTATATTTTTTGCTTTATCTGTATGTATCATAACCAAAGTAGCACCAATATTAAAATCTTCTTTAGGTTCTAAATTTTCTGGTTTCCAAAAGTCTCCTAATGTTATATCTGAATACGGTCTATAAATTGTTTTAAAATGACATTTGTAACATGATTGCCTTGAACATAGACCTCTCATAAAAGCCTTTATCATTTCATCTGACTCATGACCTTTATGATATTCCTTACCATTTTCAAAATATATCGACATAGTCGAACTATCATAACCATATGTTTTTTCCCTAAATGACATTTTAGTTATTTTGGCTTTTTTTATTTTTCTTTTATATTCTTTATATTTTTCAAAATACAATGGAGAAGGTACCCCATGGCAAATTAAATCTATACAATAAAGATTTTCATAGTCTTTTCTAAGAAACGCTTTTAACCCCGCCACTTGACAAGGTGTACCTGAAAACAATACCTTTCTTTGCTTGTCTAGTTCTTCTTTTACTTGTATAAAAACATCTCCTAATTTACTTTGAACATATTTTGAACCTCTAAATTTTTGTAACTCTTCTATTGTTTCAATTCCTTTATGAACTACAACAAAATCGTCATTAAAAACAGCTCCAAAAACGATTCCTTTTTCTTCGATTATTTTTTTTGCAAATACCGAAAATATTCCTCCTGAGGTACTCTCTTTCTTTATTTTGTTATTTTTGTTTGTCATTACATAAAATTCTACTTTTTTTTCGTCATCTTCAACTTTTTTTTGTTTAAGTGGACATATTTTTTCACATAGCCCACAATTGACACATTTTTCTTTATCCACTTCTGGATATAAAAAGCCTTCTTCATCTTGTCTCATTTCAATACATTTCTTAGGACAAATATTATAACATGCCGTACATCCCGAACAATTTTCTTTATTATTAATTTCTAACATTTTAACTCCTATTTTACTTTAGAAAGTGCATCCATTAAATATTCAATGGATTTCTCCCTTATATTTCTTAAATTTTCATCAACTTTAGTATAATCAATCTCTTTTTTTATTTCTTTTTTAGGTTCTTCTTTTGCGGTATATAATCTATCTTCTATACCTAAAAGACCTAATAATGATGTTAATCTTGAATTAGTAGAATCTTTTTTAGTTTCTGCATATCTGCTAAATGTAAAGAATTTTTTATGATGTAAAATAGAAAATACTGTACCATGAAAAGAGTCTGTACATACATATTCAGCATTTGCTATTAAATTCAAAAACTCAATAGGTCCAACATCATATAGACTTTCTCCAAAATTAAAATCTCCTTCAACAATTTCATCCATATGTGGTAAAGTGATAATTTTAAATCCGGTTTCTTTACTTAATTTATTTGCAAATTCTCTATGTAAAGAATTTGTTCCTAAGAAATAGCAAAAAATATATTTATCTTTTACTTTTCTTTCTTTAGGATATATGGTTTGCCATTGTTGTAATGTTAATAATAAAGTAGGGTCAACTACTACAGGTACATCTCGTCCTATTAAGTTTTTTATAATTTCTTGTCCCTTTTTTTCTCTAACAGAAATATATTCTATTCTGCTTAAATATTTTTTGGTTTGTTCGATTTGGTGTTTTGGAATTGTTGAAACACCAAAACTTGGTGCATAAGCTATTTTAGTTATATTATCTGGTACAAATTCTAAAGTATAGTAATGACTTCCTAAATTCATTGGATTCCATACTTGGTCGCTTCCTAACAAAAAAGCTTTATAGTCTTTTGTCCCCTCTTTTAATTCTTGGTAACCATTATATGTTTTAGATAATTTAAATTTTGTTTTTA
The DNA here is from genome assembly GCA_944390625.1 of uncultured Clostridia bacterium. GTDB lineage: Bacteria > Bacillota > Clostridia > TANB77 > CAG-508 > CAG-269. The sequence goes on along the minus strand of CALXRH010000091.1, from coordinate 3,697 downwards.
CAAACTCATCAAATTTTTCATTTCTAGTTTTTAAGAATTTGCCAAATGTTTCATAATGTTTCTTAGCATATTTTTGTTTTTTTATAGTTGCCATTTTTGCTTTTAATAATGGCTTATTAAATACCCTTAACATTTGAGATATTGTAGTTTTCTTTTCATAATGTATACATTCATTTTCTATATGATTATCATCTAACATTTTTTGAGTGGCAAAAGCTTGCAAAGCACTTCCATAATTTTTTATATGATATCCTGTTACTATAGCTATTTTTTTCATAATTTTCCTCCTATTTTTTTATGGTACAATAAAATTCTTCTAAATCTTTAGCAGTATTTTTTATATCATACCCATTAATTATCACTTCTTTTTCTTTACTTTCTCTATTATTATTTACTTTCTTTTTCAATATTTCTTTTGCCCAAATCTCAATATCTTTTATTGTTAAGAATGTAACTAAATCTGTTATCTTGACTTCTTTCGTAATTGTATCTGAAAAAATACATTCTATACCATTTGTTTGAGCTTCTATTCCCACTACGGGATTTCCCTCAAATAGAGAAGGTAGAACAAATACATCCATAGCACTTAAGCATTTTTCTGGGCTATCTGTGCGTCCAAAAAAGTACACACTATCTGTAATTTTCAATTTTCGTGCCAATTCAATTAATTCTCGTTCTTTTTCGCCTTCGCCAACTAATAATAACATGGTATTTTTATTTTTACTATACACTTCTTTAAAAATTTTTAATAAGAATTCTTGATTTTTTTGAGCTGAAAGCCTTCCTATTGTTCCTATCACTAATTTATCATTTGCTTGAATTATATCTCTATATTCTTTTCTGTCTGCTATATTGAATCTAAACTTTTCTATGTTTATTCCATTTTTTATTATTTTTATTTTTCCATTTTCTATATTTTTTTTAGAATACATAAATTTAGCTGCCACATCTGAACAAGCTAAGTAATAATCGCCATATTTTTCAAAGATTTTTTTGCTAATTGTATGTCCTAACATTTTTATTTTTTTATTACCATTTGCTATATCTGAATTATGACTATGAAAAATAACTACTTTTATTCCTGCCTTTTTAGCTAAAAAGCCATATATCATTCCTACTGCATTTGATAAATTTATGTGAATAATATCTGCATCAATTTGTTTTATTTTTTTATAAAAAGCAGAAAAATTAGCAATTGTTCTTTTTATTGGCGATTTAAAATTCTTGTTCAATGTAACATATTTTTTTCCACCAAATTTCTTAATTTCTTCATCATAAGTATCGTTGCCATTTTGTGATACTAATATATCTATTTTTAAGTGCTTCAAATTTATATTTCGATATACATTCATTATAAATGATTCAATGCCACCATTCAGCCACTTATCGTTATAAAAGACAACTTTGTTTTTTGGTTCCATTTTTCACTCCCAAATTTACTTTAAATTTATTGTACCAAATATTTTTTGGTGTATTGTCCAATCATTTTATTTAAGTTATATATGTTGCAAACATCTTCTTTTGAGCGTTCTTTTATAATATAATTTTCTTTATCTGTAGCTTGTCTAATTTTGTTTATTTTTTCTATATACACATTTAAATTTTTCGCAATAAATCCATTCATTCCATCTTTAATAACATCTCTATTCCCAATAACATCACTAACAATGCAAATTTTTTTCAGATACATAGCTTCCAGTAATGATAAAGGTAGACCTTCCCATAGAGATGTCAAAATAAAAATATCCTGTTCATTTAAAATTTTCAATACTTCTTCTCTGGTCTTCCACCCTGTAATAATGATATTCGTACTTGTCAATTCATCGCTTAGCTCACCTTCCCCAATCCAAGTAAATTGAATATCGGGGAATCTTTTTGCTATTTTGTTAAACATTTGTGGATTTTTTTGATATCCGATTCTTCCTACTGTACAAATTTTTATATTTTTATAGTCTAGATCTTTTTTCTTAAAATTTAATGTTTCTTTTTCTAGCTTGTCTATGTTAATTCCATTATTAATACATATGGCATTTTTATTTAGTTTTTTGGCTTCAAGATATTCTCCGTTTGAACATCCTATTATAACACAATTTTTATTATAAATTGCAGCCATTTTTTCTATCATCCAATAAATCTTTCTTTTTAAAGTCGAATCGTCTTGCTTTAAAAATGAAAAGCCATGAGGGTTATAAAACATCTTAATTTTATTTCCATTCACAGCTAATCTTCCTAATATTCCAGCTTTTGAAGAATGTAAATGTACTATATCAGGTTTTTCCTCTTTTATAACTTTCCTTATTTCTTTTAAAGCTTTAATATCTTTTTTTGGGTTGATATTTCTAGTAAAATTTTTAATATTTATAAATTTTACCCTATTACTAAAATAATTTTGAAAATTTTCTAATGTTTCTTTTCTTTTTCCATATGCTATAGTGATTTCAAATTCTTTATCTATTCCATTGATTAAATCAACTAAGAAATTAAATACTCCGCTAGCAAAAGATTCTACTATATAAAGTACTTTCTTTTTTTCTTTCTGTTCTTCCACTCTTATACTGCTCCCTCTTTTTTCAAAACAGATACAATCGTCTTAAAAAATATTTTTGCATCTAATTTCCATGACATATTGTCTACATAATATAATTCCATTAACATTCTTTGTTCATAGCTAGTGTTACTTCTTCCGTTAGCAGCCCAATATCCTGTAAGTCCTGGTGTTACACTTAAAAATTTTTCTTTATTATTTTGATATTTTTCTAATTCACTTTCAACAACTGGTCTTGGTCCAATAATAGAAAGCTCACCTCTAATGATGTTGATTAGTTGTGGTAATTCATCTAAACTTGTTTTTCTTAAAAATTTTCCAATTTTGGTAATTCTTGGGTCATTTTCTAATTTAAAGTTTTCTTTAAATTCTTTCATTTGTTCTGGTGTGAATTTTTTTATTAGTTCTTCCGCATTGGGTACCATTGACCTAAATTTTAATAATTTTAGTTCTTTTCCATTTTTTCCTATTCGTTTATGTACAAATAAAACAGGTCCTTTTGATTCTAATTTTATTAGTGCTGCTATTACTAAGAATAATGGGGATAATATAACAAGTGCTAAACTTGCTACTACCACATCTATTGTTCTTTTTACATATTTATAAACTTTTAAATCTCCTAAAAGTTCTCTTTCTCCTTTGTTTGGTAACACTAAAATTTGGTTGAATACTATGTCTCCAGCATTAGCCCTAATTTCCATTAAAATTCCCCCTAATAATTTTTTCTCTCTTAAAATTGCCTTTTCTATTATACCATTATCCCCATCCAATTTCAATACTTTTTGCCAAATTTTATGTAAATTTGTCGAATTTATGTAAACTCTCGAATTTGCCTTTTTCTCCTAATCTTTTCTACAAGAATTAGTGATATCCATACGATACCAATCCCAACCATAACACCGCAAGAGTCAATCAAAATATCTCCCACTAAGGGGGTTCTGTCAGGAATAAAAGATTGATGAATTTCATCTGAAATCGCATATAATACTCCTATTCCCAAACTGATTCCCATTTTTTTTATTTTCTTTAAATGATAAGTGCTCATTAAACTCATTGCTAGGATTCCAACTAGTGTATAAAGTGAAAAATGTGCTAATTTTCTAATAAAATGTTCTACCGCATCTAAAACTTCTTCTTTTTTATTGGTTTCTA
>CALXRH010000090.1 GCA_944390625.1 uncultured Clostridia bacterium | reverse complement strand
ATTGGGAAGCAAATCAAAACCAAAAACACAAAAAACCATGATACCTGCTATAATTAGTAAAAAATTTTTTCTCATCCTATCTTTTCCTCCACTTGTATTTTTTCATATAAATTGATATCTTTTCTTCGATAAACAGACAGCAAAATACCAATACTTATCATATTAACAATAAAATACACTCCGCCATAACTTACAATTGGTAAATTAATGCCTGCTTTTATTCCTAAATTAATATTCATAAGGACACTCGCAAGAGATTGTGAAATATATAAAGTACTTAATCCTATGATTAACATTTTTCCATAAGGGTCTTTTATGTTTTTGGCATTTAGGATTAATTTGGTGGAAATTAACAAAATGGTTAAAACTAAAATTCCAGAAGCTAGTATTCCTGTTTTTCCAAGTAGATAGATAAAGGTATAATTACTATCTAAACTGATAATATAGTTATCACTTGTAATGATATCTGTGTCTGCTTCTCCAATCCATTTTGCGTTTTCTAAAATTTCTTTTTGTAACATTCCTGTATAGCCTGAACCTTGTGGGTCCATTTCTGGCTTAAAAGAAAAAATTAATCTTTCGAATCGATACGGACTTGTAAACATCATATAAATCATAGGAATGATGAGAAAAACAAAAAGACTTCCATAGATAATGGCTAAATTTTTGACTCTTGTTTCTTTGTTTTGCATTATTTTTACTGTAAGAACTATCAAATAACTGAAGGCCAATATCGCAGCATTGGTAAGTGATGGAACATTGAAAATTAGCACAAAAGAAATTATCGTAAGAACTGTTATTTTGATAAGATCTTTGTTTAAACTTAATTCTTTTCCTTCGATTTGTATTTTTATTCTATTTTCTTTTTGATATTTTGTTACATAACCAATAAAAGCAATTAAATACAAGGGAACCGTAATGGTACATGGCATAAAAGTGATACTGCCAATTCTTAGCTGATTTACTCCATTTACCATATTAGCTAAACCTAGATAAGGCAATATCATAAGAATGGTTGCTAGTAAATAAAGTAGGTCTGCATATTTTTGCATTTTTTGGTAATCAAGAAAATACATTCCAATACAAAATACTAGCCCTATTAGCATATAAATTGCTGTATGTTGGATACGGTTACCACTGTTAGTTGACTGTTGTAAAATAGCAACCACTAGTCCAAAGCCTATTAGAATAATTATAAGTATCAAGAGTTTCCAATCTAATTTGGGTCTATGGATTTTATTTAATTTTTTTCCTATTTCTTCTGCATCACCCATTTGACTAATGGCTTTCTCTTCTGCCTCTTCCGTTTTCCATCCCGCTTGCACAAATTCTTCTTTGGCTTCTTCTAGGTGATTTTTTAGTTCTTCTGCTACTTCTCCTCTTACTGGTTTATATTTTATTTGAGAACAAACTGTATCTAAAAAACTTTTTCTATCCAAATAAAACACCCCCTAACACTTGGTTTATACCATAACTGTATGTCTCCCATTCTTGTTTTTTCTCTTTTAAATGTTTTTTTCCATCTTGGGAAATGATATAATATTTTCTTTTTTTGCTTCCTGTTTCATCCCAATAAGAAGAAATGTAGTTTTTTTCTTCCAATGTATGTAATATTGGATATAAGGTTCCCTCTTGCAGCTTAAATACATTTTGTGATTTTTGGCTTAGTTCTTTTATCATTTGATAACCATACATTGGCTTATTTTCTAAAAGGCTTAGTACAAGTAAATCGGTACTTCCTTTTAATAATTCTTTGCTTACTTTCATGAAATTCCTCCTTTTTATACCTAGTTTTCCTATGTATATTTGCATTGTATATCTAGGTATTTTTTTTGTCAATAGTTTTTAAAAAAATAAAACCAAATTATCCATATTTTCATGAATAATTTGGTTTTATTTAAAATCTTATTGGATAAAAAATCTTGCTATAAACATGGCATAAGGGTTATTATCGATCATACTAGATACTTTTTTTACTCCTGGCATAGAGATAACACTAGATTCAATATCTTTTATTTTATTTCTATCTGCTTTTACCACAAATGAAGCAGGAAATGGATTGGTAGCACTATTTTTTTCATAACCATCTAATAAATTTGCACTTTCCCCCATTTTTTCTTTCATTTTCTCTAATTCCTCTTCTTTTGAATGATATTCAATTTTTGCTTCACTATCTTGTGCCTTTATCGCTTGCTCAATATTCAAAAGCTCCTCTTCTGATACCTCATCTGTTAGATAAATTTGCATGTAACTTGCATTTTTTTGATAATTGACAAATACCATGATATTTAGTAGCAAACTAATGGCTAAAGCAATTCCTATGATAATGGCTATTTTATTTTTCTTACTCAGCTTTTTCTTTACTTTTTTGAAATAGTCTATTTGCTTTTGTTCGCAATTTTCATCAGAATTGACATCTTTTTGGATTTCTTCTAATCTTTTTTTACATTTTTCACATTCACCTAAATGTTTTTCCACTAATTTTTTGGATTCTGGGTTTAAGACATCATCTGCATATCCGATTAATAAGTCTTGTACGATTTCACATTCTTGATTCTTTTCCATTTTGATTTTCCCCCTTTATTTTTTGTTTGGCTCTAAAAAATGTTACTCTTGCCCAAGTTGCTGTTTTTCCTAATATTTCTGCTATTTCGTCATAAGTTAGATTTCCGATGAGTCTTAAATACATGACTTCTCTTGCTTTTTCGTCTAATTTTTGCATATCTTTAAATAGTTTTAATTTTTCTTCTTTTTGACCAATTATTTCTTCTGTGGTCTCTTGTAAGCTAATCTCTTCTGGTATTTCTTCGAAAGAAATGTCTTTGTGTTTTTTATTTTTCTTTAATTCCTTGTACCACAAGTGTTTTGCTATTTGACATAGCCAAACAGATAGTTTACTTTCTCCCCTAAATTGGTCTATTTTCTTTATGGCAACTAAAAAAGTCTCTTGTGTTAATTCTTCTGATAGGTCCGGGTTTTTAGTTAAACAGAATAGGTATTTATAAATAGTTGTTGAATATTGTTCGTAAATTTCTTCTATTTTCTGCATAACCAATTCCTCCTTTTCTATAGAATAAGAGACTTCTTTTTTTATTTTGTTACACTTTTTGTCATTTTTTATTACAAAAATTTATTTAAAAAACATTTGACTTAAATCGACTTTTTCATGTTCTAATAATTTTATTTTTTTGTCAATTCCACCAGCATAACCTGTTAAGTTTCCATTGGCTCCAACTACTCTATGGCAAGGAATGATAATAGATATTGGATTATGACCAACCGCTCCTCCGATTGCTTGTGCTGACATTTTTTCTCGTTTCATTTTTTTTGCCATTTTCTTGGCTAGGTCTCCATAGGTTGTGACTTTTCCGTAGGGTATTTCACATAATAGCTCCCAAACATTTTTAGCAAACTTGCTTCCTGTTGGTGCTAGGTCTAATTCTGAAATTTTTGGTTGTTGCCCATTGAAATATTGATCTAACCATTTTTTGGTTTTTTGGAGTATTTTTTCATTTTCTGTTTCTTGTATTTCTTCTTTTATTTTTCCGAAATAGTATTTTTGCCCTTCTATCCATAAACCGATTAATTGATCGTTTTTGCTGGCTAGTGATAGTTTGCCGTATGGGGGAATTGTAAAAGCTTGAGTTTATCATAGATTTTCTCCTTTCTTCATTTGATATCATAAAACTTATGTATCTTTATATTGCTTGTTTTTATTTTATCTATTCTGCGTTAACCATAATCGATTTTTCGTTTTTTGTCAAATTTTTTGAAAAAAAATTCCTATAACTAAAATGTGTTTAGTTATAGGAATTTACACCATATATAAAATACTTTCTTATATGCAATGGTGCCAACGAAGTAGTTATCTACAACTTTTTGGCTCTCTTGACGATTAATACAAATATCAATCAATTTACTAATAGTATATCATATTTTGAATAAAATTCAATACCCATACAGGGAAATTTCATCGATTATTACAAGATTGTAATATTTCCAATAAATAGGAATCGTTTATTAAGCAGTTAAACATATTTGATTTAACTGTTTTTTTCTTATCTTCCCCTAAATATTGTTTATGGATACTTATAGAACATTTTCTAAATATATTCATATTTTCTTGTGCTTTTTGACTATATAACCTACAATTATCTTCATCAAAACTTACATCTAGTATATGATGCATGCTTTCTATTTTCCAATGATTTCTTGTATATGATAATAATTTTTCAGCACTTGTATTTTTACTACTTAAATAACAACTAATTTCTTTTGTTGCCTTTCCATCTCTTTCAACTTCTCTTTTTACTGCAAATATCTTTTTTAGCCCTTTCCAATCATTCATATAATTTGTAAAAAATTCTATTTCATTTAATACATAACAGGTTCTTTTTTCTATTCTTCCGTGACTTTTCTCTATTGTACTATATATTTCATACTCGCAATCTTTATCTGTTTCATCCATATATTCATCATCAAACATTGCATATACATCTTCATGAAATGTCCCCTGATTTGCTTTTAATTGTACTACATAATCTCCTTTGTTATCTATTATTTTTTCCACTGTTTCTTTTTGACAA
>CALXRH010000089.1 GCA_944390625.1 uncultured Clostridia bacterium | reverse complement strand
AAGTCGCAACAACTGGTTTATTTAATTTTTCTCCCAATTCTACAATTTTTCTATTAATATCTCTTAAAGCTTCTTCATCTGCAACTGTTCCATTTCGAATTAAGAATTGATTATTTCCAGTTGGTTGGATTTCTAAATAGTCATAGTCATTGGCAATTTCTTCAATCTCTTCATCTGTTTTTCCAAGTTCAATTGCTTGATATAACTCTCCTGCCTCACAAGCACTTCCGAAGAATTAATCCTTCAGAATATTTTTTATATAAACTTTTTAAGATACGAGGTTTTCTATAAAAATAATGTAAATGTGATAAAGATACTAACTTATATAAATTTTTTAATCCTACATAGTTTTTGGCTAAGATAATTGCATGATAGGTTTTTAGTTTTTTGTATTCCTCTTTTTTCGCTTCTTCACTTGCTGCCACTCTATCAATATCTTCTACAATGGTTGCTCCTTTTTTCTTTAGCATATCTACCATAACCTTAAATACTTTCACAGTTGTATCTACATCATCTAACGCGCGGTGTGCGACTTCTACTTTGATACCTAAGTTTTCTGCAATTTTTCCTAATTTATATTTCTTATAGTCTGGGAATAAATCTTTTGCTAAGCTTAACGTGTCTAAATAGGTATAATCAAAATCATATCCTAATACTTTTGCATTTTGTTTTAAAAATCCAACATCAAAATTGGCATTATGTGCTACAATAACGGTTTCCTTGTCATCTCCCAAAAATCCTAATAATTTTGGAAATACTTTATCAATCGTTTCTGCATCTTTTACCATCTCATCTGTGATATTGGTAACTTCTGTAACTCTTTCTGGGATATGTTTTTCAGGATTTACAAAACAACTAAATTCATCGATGACTTCACCTTTCTTTACCTTCATAACTCCAATTTCTGTAATTTTCTCAGTGGTTGCTGAAAATCCAGTCGTTTCCAAGTCTAACACACAATAAGTGGTATCAATACTTTGCTTTTTACCATTATATACTGTTTTCGTATTATCTGGTGCTAAATACGCTTCTACTCCATAAATGACCTTCATATCTAGATTATCATATCCAAGCATTTTATGTGCCTCTGGGAAGGCCTGTACAACCCCATGGTCAGTAATAGCAATTGATTTCATCCCCCATTGCATTGCTCGTTTGATTAAATCTTTCGCAGAAGTCATTGCATTCATCTGACTCATTTGTGTATGCATGTGAAGTTCTACTCTTTTTACTTCCGCATGGTCTTCTCTTATTTTCCTTTTAATACCTTCACCTTCTACAATCGTATTTGCCATAATCGTTAATTCATTTGAGAAAGAATCCATTTGTGCTGTTCCTGCTATTTTTAATCCTTTTGCATTTTTAATTCTTTTTATCACACGTTTACTATTGTCTTTATTTAAAAATGCTTTACAAGTCATACTGCTGGTTCCATCATAGATATCAAAACTAAGTAAGGTTTTTCCAGATTTTAATTCTCTATCCTCCATATCAATAACTTCACCCTCAATAGAGACTTTTCCATCATCTACATTTAATTCTGCAATTTTTGCCAATGGTTCTGTAATATTAGGATTCATCCCTAATATTAATGGAGTACTTTCATCTTCTTCTGGTAATTCCGGAACTTCCATATGACTTACCATAATCGTATTTGCCATGATAGTAACATCTCCAGCATATGCATCTAATCCTGCTTTTCCAAGCGCTTTGATTACTTTTGCCTCTTGAATTTTATCAATAATTTCTTTTCCTTCACCTGCATCTTTTGCAAAAGATTTACAGGTAATGGTTCCTGTTCCGTCATAAATATCAAAGATTAACATTCCTTTTCCTGTTCTAGTTTCACGGCATTCACTTGTTAAAACTCTTCCTTCAATCGTAATTCTAGAATTACTTGCTGTAATATCTTTTATTGCCACTTTATTTTCTTTTGCCTTTGATGGTTTTCCCATAATATATTCTTGTTCTTGGAGATCTTCCATTTCTTCTATTGGTGGCATTCCATCCATCGCCTCTTCTGGAATATATCCTTCCATATCTGTGGGTGGCATGTAATCTGGGTCATTGTATTCTGGTACATTTCCATATTCCCCATGATTTTCATTGTTTGCATTTTCTCTTTGTTTTTCAGCATTTAATTCTTCAATATGAGCAATAGCTTTTTCTTCTACTTGTTTGATTTCTTCTCGTATTTCTTCCATTTCTTCTTTTGACAATTGTTCTTGTAGATTTACTTTATATTCTTTTCCGAATAAATTTTTCAAAACTTTTTCTAATTCTTTGTCTGTTTTTTTAGCTTTTAGAAAATCTGCTCCTCGAATATGCATTTTGATATTGACTTCATTCCCATCAACCTCTACATCACTTTTTAATAAAAGCATTGGTTTCATCAATGGATATTTATGTGCCATATATGCAATAATGTTTCTCCATTCTGTTTGAATATCTTTTAATATAACCCCTTCATGATATTTGATTTTTGTCTCAATATGATCAAAATGAAATCT
>CALXRH010000088.1 GCA_944390625.1 uncultured Clostridia bacterium | reverse complement strand
CCCCATAGAATATAGAAAAAAGTTTCCGCATTTACTACTATTATAATTACAGCTGGTTAGCCAGAATAAGAATAGTGCTAAAAAGGAAATTTTTTTACTGGCTAACCATCAGTAATTTCCTATACATCATAAAAATGACAACTCCGGCTTACGGCATATAGCATTTTCACCGTATCATCACTAAAAGCAAATGCTTCCCATCTTAAAAGTTCCTGATTGATTGCAAATTTTTTATCCTTTAGGTTTTCGTTTGAAGAAGCGGTAGGATTTGCAACTTCTTCATAGTTAGATGCCCCTAATAGATTGGTAATCGCATTTTGGTAATCTCTTGGATTTTTCAAAGAGAGATAGGCATTTTGTTTGCCAGTATAGATATTTGTTGAAATAACCGTATAACCTGGGTCACTATAAGTTTCAAAATAATAATTTGGTCTTTCCATAATTCCAACGATTGTAAATTCATAGGTTTTGGTATCAACTAACTGCTCCTCTTCTTTGTTATAAGGATTACTACTCTCTAAATCATAGCCATCTAATGTTTTTCTTGTACCTACGTCGATTGTTATTTGCTCCCCTATTTTATAATCTACTTTTCCGTTGGAAATAATATTTCTACTAATAACCAGTTCTTTTTCATTAGCCGGAAATCTTCCTTCTGTTAGCTGAAATTTTAAAGTATCAAAGGTTTGGTTGTCCATAGAATATAATTTTAAATAAGGTATCTCTTCATTTTGCAATTCTTTTAAAACTGCATATCCATTTTCATAGATTGTAAAAACATCTTTGACATCTCTGTTATTTTTTAATGTTTTTATATCTTCCTCTTTTATATCATATAACTCTAAATGATAATAACCAGTTTCGTTGATTGCATTTTCTACTAGAGTTGCTTGAAAACTTGTAACCATAGTTGCAACCGCACAGATAAGACTACAAGATAAAACAATTCCTAATATAGTACTTACTGTTCTTTTCTTATTTAATTTTAAATTTCGAATTGATATTTTACCGTAGAATGCTCATTTGTTACACCCCCTTTAAACAAGCTTTCCATCTTCTATTTTTAAGATTCTATCTGCCATTTTTGCAATTTCCATATTATGGGTAATCATGATAATGGTTTGCTTATAATCTCGATTTGATTTTTTTAGTAGTTCTACTATTTCATCACTTGATTTGGAATCTAAGTTTCCAGTTGGCTCATCTGCTAAAATGATAGCAGGATTGGTTATCATGCTTCTAGCAATGGAGGTTCTTTGTTGTTGCCCTCCTGATAGTTCATTTGGCAGGTGAGTTCTTCTATTTTCCAGTCCTAAAAGCCTGATTAACTCATTTAATTTTTTCTCGTCTACTTCTCGATTATCTAGTTTTAAGGGTAATGTTATGTTTTCTTCTACATTCAGTATAGGAATTAAGTTGTAAAATTGATAAATTAAGCCTACTTGTCTTCTCCTAAAAATAGCCAATTCGTCATCATTAAATTCATAGATATCTTTTCCGTCTACAAAAACTTTACCACTGGTTGGTCGATCAACTCCACCTATTAAATGTAGTAAAGTGGATTTTCCGCTTCCAGATGCTCCTACAATTGCTACAAATTCTCCTTTTTCTACTTGAAAAGATATATTATCTATGGCAACTACCTTTGCCATTCCTTTTCCATAAACTTTGCATAAATTTTCTACTCTTAATATTTCCATAAGAATTCTCCTTTCTATTTTCTGGTATTATTATAAAACAGTTTGAGTGACAAGTAAGTGACATTAAGAAAAAAAGTTTTTTCAAAAGAACCGTTTCTTTTTGAAAAAACTTTTCATTTTTTAAGAATTAATTTTTATATTTCTTAGTCTTAACGCATTCAATATAACCGTTATACTACTTAATACCATCGCTAAACTTGCAAACATTGGGCTAATGGAAATACCAAATGGCTTTAATACACCAATTGCAATTGGTATCATTAAACAATTATAGAAAAATGCCCAAAATAGATTTTGTTTGATATTTCGGATTGTTTTTTGGCTAATATGAATTAGATTTAAGATACTGGTTAAATCATTTTTGGTTAATATGACATCTGATGAATCCATAGCGATATCTGAGCCATCATTGACACTTACGCCAATATCGGAACTAGCAATTGCTGGACTATCATTGATTCCGTCTCCACACATCATGACAAATTTATTTTCTTTTTTTAGGTCTTGTACGACTTTTGTTTTGTCTGCTGGTATTACATTTGCAATTACTTTTGTGATGCCGATTTCTTTTGCAATTTTTTCGGCGGTTTCTTGATTGTCTCCTGTTAGCATAATGGTATCTATATGATTTTGCGATAAGTTTTGGATAACTTCTTTTGCATTGTCTCTTACAATGTCACCCACTCCAATTAAGGCAAGTACTTCTTTATTTCGGATTACATAAACAATACTGTTTCCCTTTTCTTTTAATTTTTGTTCCTCTTCTTGATATTTGTTTTCTATCTCATATTTTTCAAGCATTTTAGCATTTCCTAAAGCAATTTCGTCTTTCTCGATTTTTCCGGTAACACCGAATCCTGCTATATTTTGAAAATCTTGTACTTTTAGCATTTCTATTTTCTTTTCTTCTAAGTATCTTGTAAAAGCTTTTCCAATGGGATGTGTTACATGATTTTCAATACTTCCCACTAATTGTAATAAAGTTTGTTCTTCTAAATCACTGTAATTTATAATTTCTGAAATTTTTAATTTTCCATATGTTAAAGTTCCAGTTTTGTCAAATACAATGGTATCTACTTTTTGTGCATTTTCTAAAATTTCACTTTTTTTAATTAAAATTCCATTCGAAGCACATAACCCTTCTGATACAACAATGGCAAGTGGAGTGGCTAGGCCTAAACTGCAAGGACAAGCTACTACTAATATGGTAATAAAAGTAGTTAAGCTTTCTGCAAAGGTTTGCCCCATTCCTAAATAAACCAAAAAAGTTACGATAGCAATGGCTATGACACTTGGTACAAAATAGCCTGCTACTTTATCAGCAAGTTTGGCAATTGGAGCTTTTGTATTGGTTGCTTCTACCACAAGCCTTACAATTTCCGATACGGTTGAATTTTTTCCTATTTTTTCGGCTTGATACTTAAGATATCCATCATAATTTAAGCTTCCAGCAATTACTTTATCTCCTTTTTTCTTAGTAACTGGTTTGCTTTCTCCTGTGATAAATGCCTCATCTACATGGGCGGTTCCTTCTAGAATGGTTCCATCGACTGCAATTTTTTCTCCTGCTTTTACAATGACCGTATCCCCTACTTGTATTTCATCTAGTGTCACAGTTTTTTCGATGCCATCTTTTTGAATAACTGCTGTATCTGGTGTGATTTTTACTAATTTTTGAATGGCTTCTTTGGTTTTATTCTGGCTGATTCCTTCAATATATCTACCTAGCTTAATAAAATAGATGATGATGGCTGCTGATTCAAAATATAAGTTCATGACTTCATGATGGTCTCCTTGCCAAATCCTAATCATATTATATAAGCTGTAAAGAAAGCTTGCTAGGACACCAATACTTACTAAGGTATCCATGTTTGGTGTTTTATGAATTAAATTTTTATAACCATTTTTTAAAATATCCCAACCATAACTAATAAAACATATGGTAAGTAAGGCTAAACAAATGGTATAATAAATGGGATTTGTATGTGGGTCTAGAAGTGGGATGGTTGGTAAATTTACCATATGCCCCATTGCAATGTACATAAGTAGTACCGCAAGAAAAGAAAAAATGATAAAAGTGATTTTTTCTTTTTTGCTTTTGTTTTCCGTTTTAATTTCTTTAAATTCCCCTAAACTTTTAAATCCTGCTTGTTTGACAAATTCTTCTAGTTTTTCTTGGTCTAATAATTTTTCATCATATTCGATGCTAGCATTTGCCATGACTAAGTTGACAGAAGCATTGAAAACGCCTTTTTGTTTGTTCAAGTATTTTTCTAATCCATTGGAACAAGCAGAACAGGTCATTCCATCAATGGATAAGATTATTTTTTTCATATTTATATTTCCCTTCTATTTGCAATTTCAATCTTGTACTATTTTTTTATGATATCTTTTCATAAAAGTTTTATTCTACTTCATATCCGATATCTTCAATTTTTTCTTTTATTGTTTCTTCTGCTATAGCATCCTCTAAGCTGACTGCTACTATTCCTGTCTCGTGATTTGCTACAACCTTTTCTACTCCGTCAATTGTTTTTAGTGCATTTTGCACTCTATTTTCACATCCAGCACACATCATTCCTTTTACTTTAATTTCTAATTCTTTCATCGTTAGACCTCCCTTTATAAATTGTTATTTGATATTTTTTTATATCTTTTTAGATGATTTTACCACCACCTAAGACGATATCATCTTTATAAAAAACAGCAGATTGCCCTGGTGTTATGGCTCTTTGTGGCTCACCTAATTGAACCTTTATGTTCTTACCAACTTGTAAAATTTTTGCTTTGGCAGGTTTGGCAGTATATCTGGTTTTTACTTCCACTTCTAGCCAATCTTCTATTTTATCGACCAATAGTAAATTTATGTCTTTTACCTCGAAAGTATCTCGATATAATTCTTTTTCTTCTCCTACAATTAGTTCATTTTTTTCTTGGTTAAATCCTAAAACAAATAGGGGAACTGGATTGGAAATTCCCAGTCCTTTTCTTTGTCCAATGGTATAATAGTATAAGCCTAAATGGGTTCCTAAAACTTCTCCTTGGGTATTTACAATATTTCCTTTTTTAGGTTTTAAATTAGCATTATTTTCTAAAAATTTTTTATAGTTTCCATCTGGTATAAAACAAATATCTTCTGAATCTGGTTTATTCGCTACTGGTAAATGGTATTTTTTAGCCAATTCTCTTATTTGCTCTTTATTTTGGAAATCTCCTAAAGGAAACAAAATCTGTTTGATGATATCTTTTGGAATGTTCCATAAGACATAACTCTGGTCTTTTTTGCCTGCATTGGATTTTTTTAGAACCCATCTTTTATATTCTTCACTATAAACCGTTTTGGCATAATGACCTGTTGCAATAAAATCACATCCCATTTCTTTTGCTTTTTCATATAGAATACCAAATTTCATATATTTATTACATTCTATGCAAGGATTTGGGGTTTTCCCATTGGCATAACATGCCATAAAATCGTTGATTACATGTGTTTTAAATTCTTGTTTGTAGTCAAATGTAACATGTGGTATATTCAGTAAATTACAAATATTTTTGGCATCTTCATCCAGATTGGTAGTATTTTCTTTGCTAAATAATGCTAAGGTTGCACCAATTACTTCATATCCTTGCTCTTTTAGCAGTAATGCTGTAACCGAACTGTCTACTCCTCCACTCATTCCGAAGCAATACTTTTTTGGTATTTTTTGGATGGATCGTTTTTGTATTTTGGCTATTTTCTAAAATTTTGTGATTCATTTCTTTTTTATTATCCATGACAGCAATTTATGCTTCCTTTCCCATTATTTTCATTTTTGTTTAAAATATCTTCTATGGTATGCCAAGCAAGTAGTGCACATTTTACTCTAGCTGGCATATTAGCTACATTTTGAAAAGCTATGGCATCTTCTAATTTATTTAGATGCTCTTCATCGATTTTCTCTCGTTTTATCATTCCTATAAAAGTTTGAATAATTTCTTTTGCTTCTTCTACAGTTTTGCCTTTTAAGGTATCAATCATAATGGAAGTAGAAGCTTGGGATATGGCACAGCCATGCCCTGAAAATGCCATATCTTCAATGACATTTCCATTTAATTTTATTTCTAAAGTGATTTCATCTCCGCAACTTGGATTATGTCCTTTTTCGCTATAATCTGCATCCAGTAATTTTTTCTTGTTGTAAGAATTCATACTATGCTCCATAATTAAATCATTATAAATATTATCTAAATTTTCCATTTTTAGCTAATCATCTCTTCCTTTCCCATCCGCGTGTTCTATGGATAAACTTGGTTGATTTTTATATTCTTCTGTTTTTGGAGAATTGGTTTGTTTTTTTACTCTCATTTGTGCTCTAAATTTTTGAGCCTCGTGTTTTTCTTGTTTTTTTCTTAGCAAATCATCCCAAAATTCTTGTCCAAATTCATGGATACAATTTTTTTCAAAATCTGAACTTACTGTAGCTAGCATCTTTCGACTTACTATATCTTTGACTAAATCTAAAAATATTTCCTCTGTTATATTTTCTCTCCCTATTTCGTCTGCTTTTTGTCTTATAATGGTCGATAAAAAATTTCTGTCTATATCAATTCCTTTATATCGATAATATCTTATAATTTCTCTTAATGGCATCATTTTTCCCTGAAATGGGTATAAAAAACCTTTCATAATTGTTCATTTCCTCCTATATATTTTTTAAATCTATCATATGTCTTATTAAGTGCTTCTACTAATCGATCTACCTCTTCTTTGGTATTGTAAAAATAGAAACTGGCTCGACAGGTAGAATCTATTCCTAAATATCTCATCAAAGGCTGTGCACAATGATTTCCAGAACGAATGCAAACACCTTCTGCATCTAAAATACTAGCTACGTCATGTGGGTGTATTTTATGGATATTAAAAGATATAACAGAGGAATGATTTTTTTCATTTGGCGTTAGGTAAAGTGTTAGATAATCTAATTTCGATAATTGTTCTCTTGCATAGGAAACAACCTCATTTTCTTGTTTTATGATATTGTCATAACCGATTTTTTCAATATAGTCTATCGCTGCACCTAAACCTACCACGCCTTCTACGTTTTGTGTTCCAGCTTCAAATTTGTTGGGAAGTTCCGCAAAAGTTGTTGTTTGCTCATATACATATTCTATCATATCTCCACCCATTAAGAATGGACTCATTTTATCTAATAATTCTTTTTTTCCATATAATACTCCAATACCAAGAGGTGCAAGCATTTTATGACCAGAAAACACTAAAAAATCTGCATCTAATGTTTGTACATCTATTTTCATATGTGGAATACTTTGGGCAGCATCTACTATTACAATAGCACCTTTTTTATGGGCATATTGAATGATTTTTTTGATATGGTTAATGGTTCCTAGTACATTTGAAATGTGCGTTATTCCGACAATTTTGGTATGATCTGTAATTTTACTTTCTATTTCTTCATCTGATAACTCAAAATTTTCATCTATATACATATATTTTAATTTTGCCCCTGTTACTTTACTTACTTTTTGCCAAGGAACTAAATTAGAATGATGCTCCATAATAGAAAGTACAATTTCGTCATTTTCTTTTAAGTTTTCCATCCCATAAGAATAAGCAATTAAATTTAAACTTTCTGATGCATTTTTGGAAAATATAATTTCTTCTCTATGTTTAGCATTGATAAATTTTGCGATTTTGTTTCTTGTATTTTCGTAAATATCTGTCGCTTCCATACTTAATGTATAAGCTCCTCTATGAGGATTTGCATTGTAATTTTCATAAAAATTTTGGATAGCATCTATTACTTGCTTCGGTCTTTGGGTTGTTGCTCCATTATCTAAATAAGCAATATCTCTATTTTGTAGAAGCGGAAAATCTTTTCTTATTTCGCTTTGATTCATTTTTTCCTCCTTCTTTCTATCTCTTTATATTCGTTTCATAAAAATTTTAATTCTAATTTGACAAATTATAAAAATTCATTTATAATAAAAGTGGAAATGAAAGCACAGAAATGTGTGTTACCTTATAAAATTTTATCTGATAAACACCACATCGCTCGCCAAAGCAAAATGTGGTGTTTTTTAATCCTTATTTAGTATTATGTATATAACACACAACAAGGCTACGTTTATTACAATTGAACTAATTAATCCATAGATTAAAAATAATACAAAATTCATAAACATCACCTCCAGTCTCTCGATACTTAAATCGAGGAATGAAAGGTAACACTCACATCTGCTCTTTTTTCATTTCCAATAAATACTATACTGTATTTTTATAAGAAAATCAAGCGAACAAACAAATTTTTATTTTAATTTTTTATCCATCTCCTCTAAAATTTCTTCTTTTAACTCTTCTTTGGTTATTCTCTCTAAAATCTCATTAAATCCTGCTCTAATAATTAATTTTTGTGCCTCTTTCAAATTAAATCCTCTACTCATGATGTAAAATAATTGCTTAGGGTCTATTTTTCCACTAGCAGTTGCATGTTCTCCTTCTACGTCTTCTTCTGTACATAAAAGCATTGGTAAAGCTATGGATTTTGCATTTTCGGATAAAATAGTGCAATATTCATTTTCACTTCCCTTTGCTTTTTTGCAACCTGTTTTGAAGTCAATGGTTCCTTTGAAGTGTTTTTTAGCATGGTCACCTATGGCTCCTTTTAGGTTCATTTCTGCATTGGTTTTTTCTCCATACATTTGGGTTATATAATTTAAGTCTATTACTTGGTCATGATTTCCTAAATAGATGGTGTTTACCTTGTTGCTAGAAGATTCTCCTTTTAAATTGGTATAGTAGTTGGTTATGCTATTTTTTCCTCCAAAGTCTACCATACAATAGTTTATATCTGCTTGTGCCTCTAATTTATTTTCTATGGCAAGGAAGTGATTGGCTTGGTTATTTAGTAAATTTAGTACGAAAATATTTGCTTTTGCGTTTTTTCCTGCAAGTAACTTTATTTGTCCATTATGATAATAGGTTAAATCTTCTTCTGCTGTATATTTTATGATGATGTTTGCTTTTGCATTTTCTTCTATTTGAATCAAAATATTGTCAATTAAATCTTGGTTTTCTTTTGAAAAATGAAAATCTAGTTCTAATTCTTTTTCTAACTTATTTGATACCTTAATGTCTATATTTTGATTGGCTTTTTCGTTTATTTGTTTTTGTAAAATTTCTCCATTGCCATAGGTTAACTTAGTTTCTTTTTTGTCAAAATTTATGGTAAACTGCTTACTATCTCCACTGATTTGTAATCCATGAAATTCATTTACCTTTTCTGGTATATTGATATTTTCTAGTTTTATGTTATTAATTCCATAATTTCTTGCTGTTCTTATCGGTGTTTGATTGAGTGTTAAATTTGTCATCATCCAATCGCTCCTTCCAATTCTAGATTGATTAAATTATTCATTTCTACGGCATATTCCATCGGAAGTGCTTTTGAGATTGGGTCAGCAAAACCTCTTACAATCATGGCTTTTGCATCTTCTTCTGATAATCCCCTTGACATTAAGTAAAAAATAGACTGGTCACTAATTTTTCCGATTTTTGCTTCATGAGAAAATTCTACATCATCTGTTCTTACATCATTGACTGGAATGGTATCAGAACGAGATTTATCATCTAGCATAAGTGATTCACAAGATACCGTACATTTTGAATTTTTCGCGTTTTCGTTAATTCGAACCAATGACCTATAAGTTGCTATTCCTCCATTTTTAGAAATGGATTTAGAATTAATTACACTAGAAGTATTTGGCGCGTTGTGAATGACCTTAAATCCTGTATCTAGATTTTGTCCTTTTCCAGCAAAAGATATTCCGGTATATTCTGTTTTGGCTCCTTCTCCATTTAAAATACTCATTGGATAAAGCATCGATATTTTGGAACCAAATGAGCCAGAAACCCAATCCATTTTAGCATTTTTTCCGACGATTGCTTTTTTGGTGTTTAAGTTTAGCATATTTTTGGACCAGTTTTCTATGGTAGAATATCTTAAATAGGCATTATCTTTTACATATAATTCTACACATCCTGCATGTAAATTTACTTTATTGTATTTTGGAGCACTACATCCTTCGATAAAGTGAAGAGATGCTCCTTCATCTACAATGATTAAGGTATGTTCAAATTGTCCCGATTCTGGCGAATTTAGTCTAAAATAGGATTGAAGCGGAATTTCTACTTTTACTCCTTTTGGTACATAAACAAAAGAGCCTCCAGACCAAACAGCTCCATGAAGTGCTACAAATTTGTGGTCATAGATAGGAACACATTTCATAAAATGTGCTTTTACGATATCTGGATATTCTCTTACTGCTGTTTCCATATCTGTGTAAATGACACCTTGTTCTAGAAGTTCCTTTTTCATACTGTGATACACAACTTCTGAATCATATTGAGCTCCTACTCCTGCTAAGCTTCTTTTTTCTGCTTCTGGAATTCCGAAGTTTATCAAATGTATTTTTGATATCTTCTGGTACCTCATCCCAGTTGCCTGTCATTTTTGATTTTGGTCTTACATAGGTTGCAATTTCATCCATGTTTAGTTCTGATAAATCTGGTCCCCAGGTTGGTAGTTCTAAGTTGCCATATACTTCTAATGCTTTTTGTCTAAATTCTCTCATCCAATCTGGGTCATTTTTTTGGTTGGAAATTTCGTTTATGATTTCAGAAGTTAACCCCTTTTTTATTTTAAAATCGTATTCATCCTTGTTTTTGATATCATAGATGTTTCGATTGATTTCTTCTACTTGTGTTTTCATTTTTGTTTCCTTTCCTAAATTCGAAGTTTTTTATTTCTTATAATTTTTATAACCATTTTCTTCAATCTCTTTTGCCAATTCTTTGCTTCCAGTTTTTACAATCTTTCCATTTACAAGTACATGAACATAATCTGGCTCTAAATTACGTAAAATCTTATTATTATGAGTTATAATTAATACCGCATTTTCTTTTGTATGAAACATTTCAATTCCTTTCGATACTGTCTTAATCGCATCTACATCTAATCCAGAATCTGTTTCATCTAAAATAGCAAGCTTTGGATTTAAAACCAACATTTGCAAAATTTCATTTTTCTTTTTTTCTCCTCCTGAAAAACCTACATTTAGACTCCTCTCAGCATATTCTGGTTTCATTTGAAGTTCTTCCATATGTTTTTTGATTTCTTCTTTAAATTGGAATATTTTCACAGGCTTGTCTGTTATTTTATTTTTGGCATATTTTAGAAAGTTGGTGACCGTTATTCCAGGGATCTCTTCTGGTGACTGGAATGACATAAAGATTCCTTTTTTGGCTATTTCATTTGTTTTTAAATTTGTAATATCTTCTCCTTCCAATAAAATATTTCCTTTTATTTTATGATAAGAAGGATGATTGAAAATAGCATTTGCTGTTGTGGTTTTTCCAGAGCCATTTGGTCCCATAATAACATGAATTTCCCCTTTGTTTATTGTAAGATTAATTCCTTTTAATATTTCTTTCTCTTCGGCATTTACATATAAATCATTGATTTTTAAAAGTTCTTTACTCATTATTTTCTACTCCTTGCTTTATTTTTCTTCTTTGACAAGAACGACACCTTTCTTTGGCAATGTCATAATCACAATCTAAATTACTTAAATTTAAAACCTTATGTACATATTTTGCCAATTGATTGACGGTATTATCCTTCATATTTAATTTTATTTTTTCGGCTTCTTTTTTAGCATCTTCTTCTGGTAAGCCAAGTACCTCTTTTAAAAACACATAAACAATATCATAAGCTTCTAAAATTTTTTTGGCTAAATCAAGGCCTTTTTCTGTTAGCTCTATTTTCCCATAAATTTCATAATTGACAAGCCCATTTTCTTTTAAATTGTTAATTGCTTTATTGACACTTGGTTTGCTACAATTCATTTGCTGAGCTATATCAGTTACGCGAATTTCTTTGTTTTTTATTTGTAGCACATACATTGTTTTTAAATATTCTTCTAATGCTTTTGATACCATTTTCCTCTCCTTTTGTTAACTTTGGTTAACATTATATGATAAACTTATCTGCCTGTCAACCATTTTCATAAAAATTATAAATAAAAGGATGAAATTTTAAATTTCATCCACCCAATATCGATCATTCATACTTTTTCCCTTCGTTATTGCCAAAATTTTCATATCATCATATTGTTCCAATTTATATTTTCTTAATAAATCTTTTAATTTCCAACTATCTTTGCTAATAATTCTACTTTTAAAAAAATCAAATAAATCTTATGACTCTTCTTTTTTATGTAATAAACTAAAATTTCCTATTCCCATACATCCATCTAATTGGCCTATCTTGTAAAACTGCTTGATATATCTGTTCTAGTTCTTTTTTCTTTTCAGAATAAAAATTTTCAAAATATTGTTTGCTATACTCCGGCAAACTTATTTGCGTTTTCTCATAAGAAATTTTGATATTTGTGCTAATCTTTCAGAAAAACTTACTATATCTTCTGAGGATAAAATATTTAATCCTTCCCATACTTCTTCTCCATTTGTTTTTTCATCTATTGTTAATAGATATTCCATATTGGGATTCACCGGAATTTTCTGTTTACCTCTTGAAAATTTTGCAAATAGATACTCTACTGTTTCTATATTAAAAATTTCTGTACCGATATAAGGCACAATTATATTATTATATTTAGAAATTTCGATACCTTGTTTTCCATTCATTTTTATAAAATTCTGATAAGTTCCCATTCCACTATTATAGGCAAAATTTTTTATGAGGCATTGTGTGCCAACATCTCTTAGTTCTATCTAAGAATGAGCAGATGAATATTGTCCGATATCTATATCAAAATTAATATATTGATTTGATGTAAGAAGAATATTATTTGCTGAATCTCTTTTTAATTTTTCTTTTATGCTTTTTATTCTAATCTTATTGATAAAAACCCCTCCTATGGCAATCTGCTATATTAAACTTATTTTTTATAACACATCTTTTTCTAACTTTTCTCTTACAATAATTCGAATCGGTGTTCCAACCAACCCAAATTCTTTACGGATATGATTTACCAAATACCTTTCATAAGAAAAATGAAATAAATCTTTTTTATTGACAAATATAACAAATGTCGGCGGTTTGGTTGAACCTTGGGTTCCATAAAATATTTTTAATCTCTTTCCTTTATCGGTCGGTGGTTGCACAATAGCGATTGCTTCATTAATTACCTGATTTAATTGACT
Organism: uncultured Clostridia bacterium; assembly: GCA_944390625.1. GTDB lineage: Bacteria > Bacillota > Clostridia > TANB77 > CAG-508 > CAG-269. The sequence continues at coordinate 41,690 of CALXRH010000088.1, read as the reverse complement.
GGTTGTAATTCTTTTGGCATGGTTTGCTGCCACTTCATTTATCATGCCAAACAATTTACCAACTCTTTGTCCTGTTTTAGCTGATATAAATAGAATCGGAGCATAGGATAAATACGCTAATTTTTGATAAATATCTTTTTTATATTGTTCTAATGTTCCTGTATCTTTTTCATATTCATCCCATTTATTCACAACAATTATGATTCCTTTTCCTGCTTCATGTGCTTCTCCTGCTATTTTGGCATCTTGGTCTGTTACGCCTTCGTTTGCGTCAATTAGCATTAAACATACATCTGCTCTTTCTATGGCTAGAATTGACCTCATAACACTATATTTTTCAATTTTTTCTGTCACTTTACTTTTTCTTCTAATTCCTGCTGTATCAATAAAGGTATATTTGCCGTTTTCATTTTCGAAATAGGAATCAATGGCATCACGAGTGGTTCCAGCAATATCACTTACAATGTTTCTATTTTCCCCTAAGATTTTATTAATAAGAGAGGATTTCCCTACATTTGGTTTTCCGATTACGGCTACTTTTATTCTCTCTTCTTCTTCCTGTTCATCTTCCTGTTTCGGAAACTTTTCATAAACAGCATCTAAAACATCGCCAATTCCTTGGGCATTACTTGCTGAAACAGGCATTGGGTCTCCTAACCCTAACCTATAAAATTCATATTTATCATTTTCAAACTTTTGATAATGATCTGCTTTATTGCAAACCAAAACAACTGGTTTTTTCGATTTTTTTAACATGAGTGCAATTTCTTCATCAGCTGCAGTAACGCCTTGGCGGATATCGGTTAAAAACAGGATTACATCAGCAATATCAATGGCAATATTTGCTTGTAATCTCATTTGAGATAAAATTACATCTCCATTTTCTGGTTCAATTCCACCAGTATCAATTAAAGTAAAATTTTTTCCTCTCCAATTACTTTCTCCATATACTCTGTCTCTTGTAACACCTGGTGTATCTTCTACAATCGATATTCTACTTCCTACAATATAATTAAAAAATGTTGATTTTCCAACATTTGGCTTACCGATTATGGCAACAATTGGTTTTGACATTTTTTCACCTCTCAAACAAATAATAATTATTTCTATTTAAAAAACTCAGAATTTTTAAACATCTCTCCACTCATACTATACCACATTTTACACCATTTCCCCAAAAATTTCAATCCCCTCTATTGACTTTTGAAATTTATCCCAATATAATAAAGAAAAAAGTTTTAGGAGGATTAAAAATGTCGAAAAATGATTTAGCATTATTAGTACTAGATAGTTGCAAAGAATTTGGAGAAAAAGTTGAACAAAATTTACTAAAGATACGTAATGAAACCGACAAAAAATATATTGCAAGATTAACCGCTTCACGTTTTTCCAATGGTGAAGGTAAAGTTATCATTAATGATTCCATTCGAAATAAGGAAATTTATATTTTATGTGATATTGGCAATTATAGTGTTACCTATAAATGTCGTGGAAAAGACCATGAAATGATGCCTGATGAGCATTTTCAGGATATTAAAAGAGTAATATCTGCAACTTGTGGTCACAGTGCAAAAGTAACAGTGGTTATGCCACTTTTATATCAAGCAAGGCAACACAGAAGAAAAGGGAGAGAATCTTTAGATTGTGCTATTGCCCTTCAAGAATTAGAAAGATTAGGAGTAAAAAGTATTATCACTTTTGATGCCCATGATCCAAATGTTATTAATGCTACACCAAGTTTATCTTTCGACAATTTTTATCCATCGAATATTATCTTAGAAGAAATGGCAAAAAATGATCCAACCATTTTTGAAAATACAATTGTAATCAGCCCAGATTTTGGAGCAATGGAAAGGGCTAGATATTATGCAGAAATTATTCGGGTGTGATGTTGGTGTTTTTTATAAAAGACGTGATTTAAGTAAACTCGTAAATGGAAAAAATCCTGTTGTTTCCCATACTTATATGGGTAGTGATGTAAAAGGCAAAAATGTTTTAATTGTAGATGACATGATTGCTTCTGGTGGTTCTGTTATTGAGGTTTCTGAAAAAGTTCGCCAAATGGGAGCCAATAAAATTTGTATTGCTTGTACATTTGCTTTATTTACAGAAGGTTTTGCTATGTTTTTAGAAGCAAAAGAAAAAGGGTTATTTGATACCCTTTACACAACAAACCTTTCTTATATTCCCAAAGAATTTTCAAATCATGACTGGTTCTACTCTGTAGATATGTCCCCTCTTCTTGCACAAATCATTGATAAAATGGACCAAAAAAAGCCTTTAACAAAATATTTTAACCGAACAAAAGAAACTTTTCATGCTGTACAAGAGACGATGAATAATTAATAAATTTGAGGACTCAGTCAAAAAATATATTTTTTTGACTGCGTCCTCAAATTTATTTTACTTTTCTTCTTTATCTTCATCCTCTACATTTTTTCCAAACCTCTTAACCTTATTTGTAGTTGTTCTTTCGAAATCTTCATCCATAATTTTAAAAGATTTGATATGTTTAAAATTAGGAAGTTTTTCATTTGCCTTTTTTACAGCATCAGAAAGCACTTTTCGAATATCTTCTTTGGTTGGTATTTTATTTCCTAAATATTCTTTGATAGCCTCTATATTTGGAAAAATTTTAGCTTTTACTTGTACATCATCTTTTCCATTAGAAGCTCCAATAACCAAAGATTCTTCAATCAAATCATTGTCATTTAAAATATTTTCAATTTCTTCTGGATAAATGTTTTCTCCATTCTTTGTTAGTATCATATTTTTGCTTCTTCCGGCAATGTAAAGAAACTTTTCGTCATCCATATAACCTAAATCTCCTGTATGAAACCATCCATCTCTTAAAACTTTGCTTGTTGCCTCTTCATTTTGATAATAGCCAAGCATTACATTTGGTCCTTTTACAATAATTTCTCCAATTCCTTCTTCATTTGGTCTATCAATTTTGTATTCTACATTTGGAATTGGCATTCCGCAAGAGGCTGCTTTATAGTAAAAATCATTGTTTCCTGCCACTAAAGGGGAACATTCGGTTAAGCCATATCCTTGTAATACTTTTATTCCTAAGCTAAAAAAGTTTTCCACGATATCTGGTTTAATAGCTGCTGCTCCTACAATAAATGTTTTGATTTTTCCTCCTAATGATTTTTTTACTTTTCTTTTTACAATTCCTTTTAAATAAAAGGGAAGTTTTTTCATAATTTCACTCTCATCTTCTGTATATTTTTTTGGCAGGCTTGTTTTTAAAGTTTTTATGATTTTCTTGTAAACATTTTCTAGTAATAAAGGAACACAAAGTATGAAAGTAGGTTTATATTCTTGGATATTCTGTGAAATATATCTTAAACCATCACAGTGGCTGATGGTTCCTCCTCCATATAGCACAAGTAAAAAACCTAATGTGCATTCATAAGTGTGGTGTAATGGCAAAATAGACAAAACAGAAGTGGTATTGTCTACTTTTACGATACTGGCAACTGATATAATATTAGAACATATATTTTTATGTGACAACATAACTGCTTTTGAATTTCCTGTTGTTCCTGAAGTAAAAAGTAAAATTTTCATTTCTTCTGGATTTATTTTTATATTGTCATAATCTTTATTTCCATTTAAAATTAAATCGTTTCCTTCTTTTAACAATTGTTCTAAGTTTATATATTTTGATGTGTTTTGCATATCGATGAGTAAAGTTTTATTTTTTAATTTATCTTTAAATTTAAATATTTCATCTAGATATTTGCTATCTGCTAAAATTGCTCTTGATTCTGATACATCTAAAAATTCTTTTATATTTTCACTTGATGCTTCTTTATCAATTGGAACAGCAATACCTACAATCGTAGATGCTAAATAAGAAACAGACCAAGAATAACTATTTTTTCCCATAATTGCTATTGGCTTATCTTTTAAGCCCATATCTATTAATTTTGTTGCCAATGCTTTTACATCTTCTTTAAATGCTAAATAACTTTTACTTATGATTTTTCCCTCTTCATTTCTTGTTTTAAAAGCTATTTTCTTAGCATTTTTATCCACTGTTTTCTCTAACATATCTTTTAAATCTGCTATTTCATAAGTCTTGAAATAATTGATTTTCTTTTCCACCTTTTTCACCTCTTATCTAGTTTTTAATACTATATCACAAAGTTCAAAAGTATTCAAGTGAATATAAAATTTTGCCAAAAAGAACTTGGTCCTTTTTGGCACTTTTTTAGTGTATATAGTCTGTTTTACTAATACTTGGATAGGAAAAATATTTTCCTCCTTCAGAAAATTGGTAAGATAATACATGGTCTTTTTCAAAAGTATCTGTTCCTTTTAGAAAATATTTATATTTTATGCCATTGGTTACTCTTCCGTTACCTCCCACTATAATTGGATCATCCCAGGTTGGATCGATTTCATACCACGTTCCATTAATTTCTACACAATTCCAAGCATGACTTTCGGTTTGTCCAGAGCTGTTGGTTGCAGTTCCTTGCATAATTTCACATCTTAAACCTGCTGCATTTGCTAAATACTTAAATGCTTTTGCATATCCTTCACAAACACATTTGTTTCCAACTAAAGCTCCATAAATACTGTAACTTCCAATTTCTTGGTAAGTTGAATCATATTCTATATTTTCTACCAAATAATCATGAATCTCTAATACTTTTTGATAATCGGTTCCACCTAGTTGACTTAAGATATTGTTTTTAACAGTTTCAATATCTGATATTGCTTTTTCAATCTGAGCTGTAGATGTAAACTCATTTGATAAATAAGTAGCTCCATTTGCTGGTGATATATATACATTGTATGTCGTTCTTAAAAATTTGGTTGTTGTTTCAATATTTAAATACATTTTATTGACATCTAAATAAAATAAATCTGGATTGTCATGCATAAAGGCTTCTATTGCAGTTTGATAATCTCTACCTAATTGTTCACTTCCTGTTTCTTCTTTTAACATATCAGAAAATGTTTCACCAAAATTTATTACATAATTTCCTTGCTTTAAGTTTGGCTTATTGTCTTCTAATGCATCATAGATTATTTTTTGGCTATCTGTTAATTGCTGATAAAAATATTTACTAATTTGGCTATTATCATCTGAAATTGTGGCTGTTTGTGCCTCTTGCATATTATTACTTTGTATGCTTTGAATGGATTGACTAATACTTTGATTAGAGGTTAATGCGTTTTTATCATTGTTCTCATCTGGCTCTTCTGTTGCAATACTGTCTAATTTATAGGTTGTTTGATTTAATGTATCTCCTGTTAAATCAAGATACATTGCCCCTCCTAGCACTACAATTCCTGCTAATAATATGATTAATACTAAAAATAAAATGAAGGTTGTAAATCTATTTTTCATTCGTTTTTTCCTTTCCTATAAAATTCTCTTCTTTCTTATCATAACAAAAAAAAATAAAAATAGCAATAAAAATCACTTTTTTGTTGCTATTTTTATAATATCTCTTACTCGTTTTTTTTATAATTTTTTATAATCATTTACTTTTTTATAAGAATAAATTGCAGAAATTCCACATACTACTACTATTAAAGCAATGATACCACCGGAATTCACTAATCCTGTATTAGCTAATGAATTTGTGTTTGAAACACTTCTGTTTACATTTGAATTTGTTGTGTTACTTCTATTGGATTTTGTATTTCCTGTATTAGAAGTGTTATTGGTACCTAAAGATGAAGTATTGGTATTATTGGTAGCAGAATTTGTGCTACTGTTTTGTGAGGCAGCTGTATTTCCTCCATCTGTTGTATTGTTAGTAGTAGAACCATTTATGTTTGCAAAATTTGCATCTGTGAATAAATCATCATCTGCAGCAAAAACATTATTTGCACACACTAAAATAAATACGAAACTTAACATGATTATTACTAATTTTTTTAACATTTTGATATTTTTCATTTTTTAATCTCTCCTTATTATTTAATATTAATAACATATAATAATATAGTTATCATTTGTTAACTCTTTTTTCATTTTACAACATTTTTATACATATGTCAAATTTTTTTCTATTTTTCACATTACATTTTTGTTACAAGTTTTTTACATTTGTGTTACACATTAAATTTAAATAGTACAATATCTCCTTCTTGCATAACATATTCTTTTCCTTCCTGACGTACCATTCCCTTTTCTCTTGCTTGTGTCATGGAACCCTCTTTTATTAATTCATCATAGGATATAATTTCTGCTTTGATAAAACCTCTTTGGATATCAGAATGTATTTTTCCAGCAGCTTCTGGTGCTTTGGTTCCTTTCTTTATGGTCCATGCTCTTACTTCAGGCTCTCCTGCTGTTAAAAAAGACATTAAACCTAATAAGTCATAACTCTTTTTTATTAAGGTATTTAATCCGGATTCTTTCATACCTAATGCTTCTAGCATTTCTTTTTTATCCGTTTCTTCTAAAGAAGATAATTCGTCTTCGATTTTTACACAAAGAGGTATTACTTCTGACTTTTCTGCTTTTGCATATTCTTTTACTTTTTTGACATTTTCGTCATTTTCACTATCTGTTAACTGTTCTTCCGAGATGTTTGCTATGTAAATTAATGGCTTTATCGTTAATAAAAATATTTCTTTTAAAATAGCTTTCTCATCTTCATTATAATCAAGTTGTCTGGCTGGCATTCCATTTTCTAATGCTAATTTTATTCTTCCTAATAAATCTATTTCAGCTTGGTATTTTTTATCCGCTTTTAACATTTTTTTTGCTTTTTCTAATCTTTTCTCAATGGTTTCCATATCTGCTAATATTAATTCGATTTTTATTGTCTCAATATCTCTTATCGGATCAATATCACCATCAACATGTACAATATTCGAGTCTTCAAAACATCTTACCACTTCACAAATAGCGTCTGTTTCTCTTATATGTGATAAAAATTGATTGCCCAAGCCTTCTCCTTTACTGGCTCCTTTTACTAACCCTGCAATATCAACAAATTCTACTACAGCTGGTGTTATCTTTTTGGTGTGATACATTTGAGCTAATTTGTCTAGTCTTTCATCTGGTACTGCAACCATACCTACATTTGGTTCGATTGTACAAAATGGATAATTAGCCGATTCTGCTCCTGCTTTTGTTATGCTATTAAATAAGGTACTTTTTCCTACATTAGGAAGTCCTACAATTCCTAGTTTCATTAATATTTCCTTTCCTTATGATCCTTTTAATTATCTTACAGCTACTTATTTTATAACTTTTATTAAAAAAAGTCAACAAAAAGTATTGATTTTTTTGTCAATGTACTATATAATATTCCTTGTTAAGAAAAAAATTTAATTTTTATAGTATGCTTCTATAGCTCCTTAGGTAGAGCGCAGCCATGGTAAGGCTGAGTTCACGAGTTCGATTCTCTTTGGAAGCTCCATCATTTAGAAAAGGAAGTAACTTCCTTTTCTTTTTTATATTCCTATATTTAAGGGCAAAATAAAAAATGGAAAAGAGAAATATTCTCTTTTCCATTTTTTTATATTTCTTTCCAAAACCAGTCTAAACTGTTGTCTATACTTCTTATATTGTTCTTTTTAGCCTCTAAATCATCTACCCATAAATAAGAGAAGAAGGTAACTAATATAAATAAAAAGTCTATTGCTATGCATTTATATATTGTACTAGCTAAATAAACAAATTCAGTTGATAAAGTTGATACTTGTACCACATGAACAATTAATAATGCAAGAAATGCTATTAATGGTATGATAGCTACTGAACTTCTTTTGATTTCTTGTCCTAAAAATATTAATAATGCTGTGGCTAAAACAACTAATAATAATGTTAATGGATTAGTTAAATCAAATATAAACATTTATTTTCCCCCTATCTTTTGTTTCTTTAACAATATTTAAATTTATCATATCATTTTTATACAATTTTTTCAACCTTTTTTTATTACTTTTATATTTCTTTTTGGTTACAATTATATTACATTTTTGTTTATTTTTTTAAAACTCATAATTTTAGCCCTTGTATCGTTTCTCTTAAAATCTTACAACTGTTAGATAGTTTTTGCTGATCTTGTTCATTTAGTGGTAATTCAAGCAGTTCTCTTACTCCTTTATTCGTAATAATCGCTGGCATTCCTATATAAATGTCTTTTTCATTATATTCCCCATTTAGGTAAGTAGATACCGTTAAAATAGATTTTTCATCATCTAATATAGCTTTTACCAGTCTAGTTAATGCCATTCCAATTCCATAATAAGTCGCTTTTTTCTTTTCTATAATTTCATAAGCTGCATTTTTTACATCATCTCTTATTTTCTCTAAATCTTTCATGGTTTTATGTCTGGCCTTTGCTATATCGGTTAGTTTTTTACAACCTACATAACAATGTTCCCAAGGAACAAATGAAGAATCTCCATGTTCTCCCATTACATAAGCATGTGTATTTTTCGGACTAATGTTTAATTCTTCTCCAAGCAAATATCTTAATCTTGCCGTATCTAACATGGTTCCTGAGCCTATTACTTTACTAACTGGCATTCCTGAAAACTTTTGCGTGATATGAGTCATAATATCAACTGGATTACTTGCCACTACAAATATTCCCTTAAATCCTGCTTGCATAACTTGTTCTACTACTGATTTTATGATTTTGGCATTTGTTTCAACAAGTTCAAGTCTTGTTTGTCCTGGTTTTTGTGCAATTCCTGCTGTTATAACAACAATGTTAGCATCCTTACATTCCTCATATTCTCCATATTTTACGTCCATCCTAGATGGCGAATAAGCAATTCCATGTGCTAAATCCAAAGCTTCTCCTTGTGCTTTTTCTTTTAATACATCAATTAAAACTAATTCATTTGCTCCTCCTTGATTAAATAAAGAATAGGCAAAACTCATTCCTACAAAGCCTGTTCCTACTAAGACAACCTTTCTTTTTTCCATAAAAATCAATCCTCCTAATTTTTTTACATTTTATCTGGCATCTCCATACCAATTAATTTTGAGCCTTGTTTTAAAACTTTCCCTGTCATATAGGTTAAGTAAGTTCTTGCTTCTTGTAATGGTTTATCTTCTCCTATAATTTTATTTTCATTATAAAATGTACTAAATGCCTTGGATAAATCAATTAAATATCTTGCTAAAATGGATGGCTCATTTTTTTCAATTACTTGTTTTAATATTTCTTCAAAATGATATAAAATATCGATTAATTTTAAAGAATATTCATCTTGTAATTTTTCTATATTTATCTCTTCTGGTTTTGATAATGTTCCCACTTTTTCTAATACACTTTTTATTCTTACATAAGTATATTGGATATATGGTCCCGTTTCTCCCTGAAAATTCAATACTTCGTCCCAATCAAAAATTTGGTCTTTGATTCGATTCGTTGATAAGTTATGAAATACAACTGCTCCGATTCCTACTTTTTTGGCTACTTCTTCTGCATTTTCTAGTTCTGGGTTTTTTTCTTCTATAATTTTTTTCACTCTTGCAATTGATTCATTTAATAAATCTTCTAATTTGATAAGGGTTCCTTCTCTGGTTGACATTTTTCCGGATTTTAAACGTACCATTCCATAGGATACATGTTCTAAACCATTTAAGTATTTTTCTTGTAGCCCTAAATATTTAGCTGCCGCAAATATTTGTCTAAAATGTAAATCTTGTTCACAAGCAACTACATAGATACATTTGTCAAAATCATAGGTTCTTGCTCGATAAAGAATGGCTGCTAAATCTCTTGTATCATAGGTTGTAGAACCATTTGATTTAACAATCATACAAGGGGTTTTAATTCCTTGGTCTTCTAAATCAACAATTTTAGCCCCATTGGACTCTGTTAAATGCCCAGACTTTTCTAGTAATTCAATAACTTCTGGCATTTTATCTGAATAAAAGGCTTCTCCATTCCAAGAATCAAAAGTTGTACCTAACATATCATAAATTCTTTGAAATTCTTTTAAACTTAAGGTTTTAAATTTATTCCATATTTCTAAGCAATAGGAATCTCCCTCTTCTAATTTTTTAAAATTTTCTCTACAAGCATTTAAAACATTTTCATATTCTTTGCAAAGGTCATTAATTCTTACATAAATTGCTAACATATCATCAATTGGATGCTCATCAAATGTATATTCTTTTCCCCACTTTTTATAGCCTTCGATCATTTTTCCAAATTGAGTCCCATAATCTCCTAAGTGATTGATGCTTGTGGTATGAAAACCTAGGTATTGATAAATGTTATATAAAGCTTGTCCAATTCCTGTTGTACGTAAATGGCCTATATGAAAAGGTTTTGCAATATTAGGTGCAGAATACTCCACAATGATATTTTTGCCTTTTCCAAAATCTGATTTTCCATATTGTTCTTGGTTTGCTATTTTCTTTACTAATTCTTTTGTCTTTGTCATTTTGTTGACAAAGAAGTTTAAATATCCTCCTGCTATTTCTATTTTAGTAATCACATTTTGTTCTATTTTAAGTTTTTCTTTTATCTCTGTTGCAATAGCTGGTGGTGCTTTTTTTAGCGTTTTTGCAAGTTTAAAACAAGGAAAAGCATAATCTCCATTATTCGTATCTTTTGGTATTTCTATCCATTGTTGTAATTCTTCTTTTTCTATATTTGTTGCTTTTGCCATTTCTTCTGCTATTACTGCTTTAAAATCTATCATTTTCTATCTCTTTCTCCTTTCCTGCTCAAGCCAACAAGAACCAAAGAGAGCCAAAGGGACCTAGTCTTTTTGGCTCCTTATTCAAAATAATTTAGTTTCATGGCTTCTTTTATTTTTTTCATGGTAATTTCTGCTTCTTTTTTGGCTTTTGCTGTTCCTTCTTTTAAAACTTTTTCTATAATTTCTGGATGTGCTTCTAAATAGGCTCTTTTTTCTCGCATTGGTCTTAAGAATTCTATGGTATTTTTGGCTAGTTGCTTTTTACAGGCTACACACCCTCTTTTGCCTTGTCTACATTCTTCACAAACTTGTTTGCATTCTTCTTCTGAGCTAAATAATTTATGATAATAAGACACCATACATATAGAAGGGTTCCCTAAATCATCCTTTTTTATTCGATTTGGGTCAGTTATAGCACTCATTATTTTTTTGGTTATTTCTTCTTCTGAATCAGAAAGATAAATCGCATTTCCAAGGGATTTTCCCATTTTTTCATTACCATCTAATCCTTTAATTCTTTTATTTTTTGATAAATAAATTTCTGGTTCTTTTAATACTTCTCCATAAATAGAATTGAATTTTCTTACAATTTCTCTACATTGTTCAATTAATGGTTCCTGGTCCTCTCCTGCTGGAACAATCTCGCCACCTAATACCGTTATATCAGCTGCTTGACTGACAGGATATCCTAAAAACCCATAAGTTACACTTTCGCCAAATAAATCTTTTTTTTGAGCGATTTCTGTTTTAACAGTTGGGTTTCTTTGAAGTCTAGCTATTGTCACTAAATTAGAGTAATAAACTGTAAGTTCTGCCGTCTCTGGTATCATAGATTGTATGTATATGGTTGATTTTTCCGGGTCTATCCCACAAGATAAATAATCGATTACTAATTCTCTTACATTTTTTCTTACTTTTTCTGGTTGATTAAAATTGTCAGTTAAAGCTTGCACATCGGCAACTAATATATAAGTTTCATATTGATCTTGTAATTTTACTCGATTGATTAAAGAGCCAAAATAGTGCCCTATGTGAAGCCTTCCGGTTGGTCTATCTCCGGTTAATATTCTTTTCTTTTCCATATTTGCGATCTCCTTTTAGTTTTTTGTTATTTCATATCCATCTTTGCTGTCTTTTATGTTATATCCTTTGTTATTAATTTCTTCTCTTAGCTTATCTGATTGTTGCCAATCTTTGTTTTCTCTTGCTTGTTTTCTTTTTTCTGCTAATTCAATAATTTCTGGTGGAATTTCAGGATTTTCGTGTTTGGTATTTTCCGTCTGTTTATCAATATTAAGTGCTAACACTGTATCAAATTTTTTTAAAAGTTTTGCTAATTTTTTGGATTTGATAGGATATTTAATTACATCCCATACAACACTCATAGCAAGTGGCATATTTAAATCATCATTAATAGCTTGATGGAATTTTTCTTCAAAATTATGAATTATATTATCTTCTACATCTTCTGTTCCTTCTGCTTGTTTTTGATAGCCTTCTTTTAATTTTTGTAATGCTTTTAAATTAGCTTCTAAACCTTCCCATGTAAAATTAATAGCACTTCTGTAACTAGAATTAAAATTAAACATTCTATAAACTTCTGGTTCATATCCTTTTTCTTTTAAATCTTTTAAAGTATACAAATTATTTAAACTTTTTGACATTTTTCCGCCATCTACTTTTAAGAAATTAACATGCATCCAGAATTTTGCCGGAATTTTTCCCGAAAATCCTATGGATTGTGCAATTTCATTTTCGTGATGTATTGGAATATGATCAATTCCCCCTGTATGAATATCAAATTGTTCTCCTAAGTATTGATAACCAATGGCAGAACATTCTAGGTGCCATCCCGGATAGCATTTTCCAAAAAAGCTATCCCACTGCATAATATGTTCTTTTGGAGCTTTAATCCATAAAGCAAAATCCGAAATATTTTTTTTGTTTTTATCAAATTCAACTCTGGCCCCTGCTTTTTGTTCTTCAATCTTTTTTCCTGATAACATTCCATAATCAGGCACTTTTGAGGTATCAAAATAAATGGTATCTTCTGTTTGGTAAGTATATCCATTTTCTATGATTTTTTTTACATATTGTTCCATGATAGCAATATGGTCAGTTGCTCTTGCTATGATTTCTGGTTTTTCTATATTTAGACTCTCCATATCTTTAAAAAAAGCATCCATATAATACTTAGCAATTTCCCAAGGATCTTTGTTTTCACGTTTGGCAGCTACCATCATTTTGTCTTCACCTTCATCGGCATCTGAAGTTAAGTGTCCAACATCGGTAATGTTCATAACATGTTTTAATTGGTAGCCATTGTATTTTAAAACTCTTCTTAAAGTGTCCATAAATAAATAAGCTCTTAAGTTCCCGATATGTGCATTATAATATACAGTTGGTCCACACGAATACATTCTAACTTCTTTCCCATTGATGGGCTCAAATTTTTCTTTTTCTTTTGTTAGTGTATTATAAAAATAGATATCCATAAAAATCGATTCCCTCCTTTTTCTTTATTTGTTAAGGTGGGTGTTCTGTAATACTCATGACAGAACACCCTTTTAAAAATTTTATTTCTATTTTAGAACCGTTATTTATTCCATCGTGTTTGTTGTATTTCCCGGCGCTGTATTTGTGTCTGGTGATGTGTTGGTGGAAGGGGATGTATTGGTCGTATTAGAAGGTGTATTTTCTGTTGCTGATGAATTGTTTTTTACTACGATGGTTCTTTTAGCTGTGGAAGATTTGCCACTAGAATTTGTTACTCGATAGGTAATAATATAGGTTCCCGCTTTTGATGTATTTACGGTCCCAGATATTGATATTTTATTGGATATATCGCCATCTTTCTCGTCTTTTGCTGTTGCTCCCTTTTCTGTATAAGACTCTCCTACATTTAATGTCATATTAGATTCCCCATTTAATGTAATCGTTGGTGCTTTTTCTTCTGTTGTTGTAGTACTTCCTGTATTAGAGGCATTATGCTTCGTACAGTACGTTGTTGGAGCAGACGAACTAGAGGAACTTAAGTTTTTCCATAATCCTAATCTTTCTTTTTCAACTGTGTAAGAATAATATCTTGTTGTTACATTTGGACAATATTCATTGGCAAGCATACCTGTTTCTGTACAGACTCTTGCTGAACTTGAATGTGCATCACAGTCTTCTGGTACTGTTCCTTCTACAAATATTTCTTGATACGTATCGGAACATTTGCTAGTTGCCTTTTTTCCAGAAGTTCTACAAATTGTTTCTGTAACAATTCCAGAAGGTTGATTAAAGGTTGATGATTCTTTTCCAGAATGTACACTGGTCATAACAGCATCCCAAATTCTTCCCGCAACATTGGTTGAGCCTGTTACTTCTTCGTTTTGGTCAAATCCATACCAGGTTGCTGCTGTATAGTAATTGGTAAATCCACATAGCCATTTATCATAATTGCTATTTGTTGTACCGGTTTTGGCAGCTACATCGATTCCAGATATTTTACAATAGGTTGCTGTACCACTTTGTACAACTGATTTTAAAATATCTTTTATTACATAAGCTGCTTGCTCTGATATGACTTGTTCTGAATTTTGTTTTCCCTCTAAAACAACATTTCCATCTGTGTCTGTAACTTTTGTATAAAACATTGGTCTTCTATATACACCATTATTAGCTATTGTAGCATAGGCTCCTGCCATTTCAAGTGGTGTAATACCATCTGTAAAACCTCCTATTGATAAGGCTGCTAAAACATTTCTGTCTTTTTCTACAGTTGTTACTCCCATTTTTTGTAAATAATCTGTAGATTTTGATGGGGTAAGTTCTGTTACTACCTTTACAAATGGTATATTTTGAGATGTGGTAACCGCACTTCTTATGCTAATTAACCCTTTGAAAGCATTATAATCTTTTGGCTCATAATTTCCTTGGAATTGTGTAGCATTATCATTATAAATGGTAGCTGCTGTAATAATCCCTTCGTTAATTCCAGGAACTAAAGATGTTAATGGTTTTATGGAAGATCCTGTTTGCCTTGTACTTTGTGTTGCTCTATTTAACCCTCTTGATTCTGTTTTTTCGCCAAGTCCTCCTTCAACTCCTACAACATATCCTGTGGCATTGTCTATAATGACCATCGCTGCTTGTGAGGTAGCTCCATCTACTTTTTTTGATTTTCTTGTATAATCACTACTTTTTTGTACCATTATTTCATCCATTTTTGACTGAAGTTCTGTATCTTGCGTTGAATAAATGGTAAGTCCACTACTATATACATAAGTTGATGCTAAACTGGTTGATATTTCTTTTTCTTTTGCTACATCTTCTATAACCTGTGCTATGGTTGCATCTGTATGATAAGAATATACGGTTCCTGTAGTCTGTGCTTTTTCAAAAGTCAAGCCCTCATTTACTTTATTGCTTGCTTCATCATATTCTGCTTGTTCTATCATTCCTAATTCAAGCATTTTGTTTAGTACCGTTTTGGTTCTATTTTTTATTTTTTCAGAATTGTCGTTTTCGCCATATGGATTATAGGAATTTGGTGAATTGTTAATTCCTGCTAAAAATGCGCATTCTGCCAAATCTAGTTCAGATGCTGATTTATTAAAGTAATATTCGGCTCCTACTTCTACACCTAGATTATTGTTTCCACCAACAAATATGATATTTAAATATAATTCTAGTATTTCATCTTTGGATAACATTCTTTCTATTTGATAAGCTTTTGCCCATTCTTTTACTTTTCTTAAAATTCCTTCTATTCCTGATCTTTCATCATCTTCTGTTATATTTTTTACTACCTGTTGGGTAATGGTACTTCCTCCGAAGGAAGATTTACCACCATTTATGATATATTGAAAAATGGCTGCTGCTGTTCTTTTAAAATCAACTCCGCTATGGTCGTAAAATCGTTCGTCCTCTATTGCAACATAGGCATTGATTAAATTTTTTGGCATTTCTTCTAGTCTTATTATTTTTCTATTTTCATCGCCACTTAATTCTGCTAATTTATTTCCAGCACTATCTAGTACAACCGAGTTAGAAGAGCCTATTACTAATTCTTCCTTTGTGATTTTAAAATCATCGCCCCATCCTCCATATAACATTCCTACTACTACTCCTGTAGCAATTACTACAATAGCAACGATTAACAATAATATTATTTTTAATGCAACTGCTAATTTAGGATGTTTTTCAGAAAATTTCTTTTTTTCTTCTTTTGATTTATGGTTTGTGTTGCTATTTATTTTCTTGCTTTTTTTGGTTGATTTTTCTCTTCTTTTTTTATCACTCATTTTTAGCTTATGTTAGTCCTATTTCATTTAACTAACACTGCCTCCTTTCTTCTTTTTTTCGTATTTGTATGTTGCTTTAATTTGCGTAATTTAGCTTTTTTGTCTTCTTTCTTTAAGCTGGATACATTATATTATACTTTAAAAAAAAATGCAAGTATTTGACTTATCATTAAGATATGTTTAATAATTTATAATTCATTTACATAGGTAATTTGAACTCCTGTATAAAAATGCTGGATAATGTCTTCATAAGTACTTCCTGTTTTTGCCATACTATCGGCTCCTGTTTGGCTCATACCCACACCATGTCCATATCCTATTACAGCAAATTTTATGGTATCACCATTTATTTCAAAAGAAAATTTCGTAGATCTTAAACCCAATAAACTTCTTACCTCTGTTCCTGCCAGCTCTATATTTCCAAATTTCATGGTTCGAACTCTTCCACTTTCGGTGTATTCTACTATTTTTATGGCATCTTGTTCTTCAAAATTGATTGCTAGATCAGAATGTTTTTCTTTCAATTTATTGACTAGCTCTTCTTTGGTTAATTCCACCTCCGAATTATAGCCAGAATACGCATCTTCTCCTGCTGTTTGTACACTTTGTAAATAAGGAAAATTAGCACCACCCCACACATTTGTAGCCGTTTCTGTTGTTCCTCCACTGTTTGCATGGAAAAACGCATCAATTGGTTTTCCCTCATAGGTTATGATCTTTCCTTGTGTACAATCTACTGCTTCAACAATTTTATTCCAATTAGAATCTCTAACACTTTCCTCCCACTTGGCTAATCGATCCTCTTTTGAAAGCCATGCTTGGCAACAAGTAGAAGCATCACACATTCCCGCTTCTCCATGTTTCCCATTACTATTCATAATTTGGTACAAGGTATAGGTTCTTGCAACAACTGCTTGTGCTTTTAAAGCTTCCATTTCATAACTTGCCGGCATCTCAGCAGATACTACGCCATATAAATATTCATCAATAGGAAGCTCTTCGGTTTCTCCTGTTTGTACATGATATAATTTTATTGTCGCATATTTTGCATACTCATATTTTTCCTCTGGCTTTGTACTATTATCTAAAATTTCTTCTGCGTTTTCTTCTACCACTGCTACTGCTTCTTGTCTCTTTTTCGTAAAAATGGATGGAATGATAAATAAAACACAAATTAACAATACAATATACAGCAAAAATTTTTTCATTTTTCTTATGTCTCCTTCTGTATCATGATATAAAAAAAAAAAAAAAATAGAACTAACTTTTTTCAAGCTAGTTCCTCTTTCATTTGACTTAAAATACGTCTTTCGATTCTAGATACTTGTACCTGTGATATACCAAGAATTTTGGCTACATCTGTCTGTGTTTTATCTTTAAAATATCTTAACAAAATTACTTGCTTGTCTCTGGGCATAAGATTGTCTATCATTTTATTAATGGTAAGTTTATTAGTAATGAGATTTGCTTCATCTGTACGAGTTGCTAATGTCTCCAAAATATTAACCGAATGAGCATCTTTTTGATCTGAAAATATATTTTCTTCAATCGAACTTACTGGTAAACTACTATCTAAAGCCAATGTTATTTCTTCCCTTGGTGTTTTCAAAATTTTTGAAATTTCTCCGTAATGTTGGTTCTCTTCCTTTTTTAGCCAAAAATTCTTTTTGTAGTTCTACAATCTTTCTATGTAGGTCTTTTAAACTCCTGCTGACTTTAATTGGCCCATCATCTCGTAAAAATCTTTTGATTTCTCCTAAAATATAAGGTACTGCATAGGTTGAAAGTTTGACATCAAAGTTTACATCAAAATTTCGGATCGATTTTATGAATCCCATCGCTCCTATTTGATATATATCTTCTATATCATAACCTCTTCCCGTAAATCTTTTTACAATGCTCCAAATGAGTCCTTGGTTATTTTCAACCAATTTTGTCATGGCATCTTTATCCCCTGTTTGAGCTTTTTTTATATCATTTGTAATTTCATCTAGCAAACTACTACCCCCTTAGTGCTTCTTCTAAAGTGATATCTTCGTTTTTTGGTTGTTCTTTTATTGTTTTTTTCATCGTAACTTTAGTACCAAGTCCCAAAACGGACTCTACCTTCAAATCATCCATAAAGCTTTCCATTATGGTAAAACCCATTCCTGACCTTTCCAAACTTGGTTTACTTGTATATAAGGGTTGTTTTGCCATTTCTATATTTTCAATCCCTTTTCCCGTATCTGCTATTTCAATCGTTACTTCTCTATCTACTATCTTACATCTTACATTGACAATTCCTATTTTATTCTCATATCCATGAACAATGGAGTTGGTAACTGCTTCTGATACGGCTGTTTTTATGTCTGAAATTTCTTCTATCGTAGGATCTAAGGCAGATACAAATGCAGCTACTGTAATTCTAGCAAATGCCTCATTGTTCGATTTACTTAAAAACTCTAATTTCATTTCATTTTCACCCATCATATCACTTTTTCCTCCTTATCTTGTGTTAAATCAAGGTATTTTTCTTGCAAGTTCACTTCTGGAATTAATTTTAATACACCACTCATTTCAAAAATTTTTCTTACACTTGGTGTTAAGTTAGTAAGTTCCATTTTTCCCCCGAAGCATAGCTACTTGCTTATACCTTCCAATTACCATTCCGATTCCGCTACTGTCCATGAAAACAACGCGATCAAAATCAAATACAACTCTTTTAGGCATAAATCTTTCAATTTCATAATCCGCCCTCCTTCTTATTTCTTTTACTTTACATTCGTCTATTTCTTCTGTAATTTTAAATAATAGAAGCTTTGACTGGCTATCATACTTAACTTCCATAAAACCTCCTTATCTTCTTTTGATTTTTTGATGGCTTGTCCATCTTTTATTTATCACAAGTGTATCACTTTTAAACAAAAAAATTTGTCAAAATTTGTAAGTGATATAAAATTTTTTTATATTTTTTCTTCTTAAAAAAATTGAAAAAGGAGAGGCCCTCTTTAAACTGAGAGAACCTCCCCTTTTTTCAATTATATTTTCTTTACAATTTCATTTTGATTTTTATAAATACTTTTTTCCGGAATCACTCCTCTAACAAAAGATAATGGGTATATATTGGTATGTTTTCCAATGATACTTCCAGGATTTAAAACGGCTCCACATCCAATTTCCACAAAATCGCCTAAAATTGCTCCGAATTTTTCTAACTCGGTATCTATTTTTTTGTCATAACAAGTTATGGCAATCTTCTTTTTATCTGCTCTTACATTGGAGATAATGGCTCCTGCCCCTAAATGTGCTTGATATCCTAAAATGGAATCCCCTACATAATTAAAATGTGGCACATGAACTTGATTAAATAAAATAGCATTCTTAAGTTCTGTTGAGTTTCCGAACAACTGCTTCTTTTCCAATGATAACATTTCCTCTAATAAAAGAAGCATGCCTTATCTCAGCTTTTTCGTCAATAATACAAGGACCCAAGATACAACTAGTTGGTGCAATTTTTGCTGTTTTAGCAATCCATATGTTTTCACCAATTTTATTAAATTTTTCTTTATCTAAAAATTTTCCCAACTCTAAAATAAATTGGTTAATTTTCGGCAAAACTTCCCACGCAAATTTACAATTTTCAAATATTTTTTTAGCTATGGTTTCTTTTAAATCCAGCAAATGATTGATTTCTATTTCTTCCATTTTTTTTGTTTCCTTTCTTTTTAGCTAAATTTTTTTTCATAAATTTCTTTTGCCGTTTCTGGGCTATCGACACCTTCTTTGTTTTTGATTGGTGCAAATTCTTCTTCTCTTTTGATTCTCATAACAAGCATATCATCCAAATATTGAAATCCATCAAATATAAATGTTTCAAACTTATATAAATTGTTTTTTATTGCTAGATGACATTTTAGATTTTTATGAGATATTTTTTCTATTGCCTCTACTGTCAATAAATGACTTACTATATTGGCATCACCATAAACTAAGTCCCCCATTTTGTTACATTCAATTCGCATTTTTTCAGATAATTCAATATATTCTACAATACTTGGCTTTCCATCTCTTCTACAAAATACACCTACTTTTTCTTCTGGGCAAGCTTTCATGACTGATTTTGAAGCAATTTGCATATGATGTTTTATCGTTAAACCAATAAAGATTGGGTCAATCGGATTTACCATAATATTGTCTACGCCACAAATATAAACCCATTTGACATTTTTGCTTTTCATATCCTCTAACATTTTTTCTTTTTTTAGAGCTTCATAGACTCCTCCGTTTCCGTCAGATGCTGTTTTTATTTTATTGTTTTCAATCACGAGTTTGCCTTCTTGGGTTAGCATAGGAAGTATTCCTTGTTTGAAAAATTTTACTCTATTTTTGTCATATCCAAAATAATTGTGTTTTTCAAAAAAATCAATTGTTTGCTGGTTATTTTCCTGGCTTGTCATAATATACCAGTAAGGATATATGTTGTATAATTTTTTGGATTTTTTTAAATGGTCTGTTAAAATTTCAAATATGTATTTCCCATTTTGACCAATATCTAGTTTAAAAGTACCTTTTGGTCCCTTAAATCCCAGTCTTGTTCCTTGTCCTCCAGCCATGGTAACTACTGCATATTCATCTTTTTTTATGATTTGTTCGCCTATTTTTTGCAGAGCTTCTTTTTCTTTTGGGTCTATTTTTTCTTTGTCAATCGATTCAATTGGCGTTATTTGGTCTGCATTTATTTTTTTTGTTTTTTTCGTATCTTCATACAATTTTGTTATTTGCTCAAAATCAATTTGTAAAATCTGATTTATCATTTCTTGTTTTTGCCTATCATCTAACTGATCCAAATAATTTAAAATAGATTCTTGATGATAGGTATTTAATTTTTCTTCTGCTAATTTTTGGTTTCTCATATATATCACCCTTACTATTATATTGATTTTACAAATTAATTTTACACGAAATAGAAAAAAATCACAACCGTTTTTTTGTTTTTTATTTTAGATTCCCATTATCATTACAGCACATTTAAAGAATATTAGGATAGAGCACATGTCCACAATGGTTGAAATGATAGGTGCTGCCATAATAGCTGGATCCAATTTTAATGTTTTTGCAATCATTGGCAAAATTCCTCCAACTAGTTTGGCAAGTATGGCTGTTAATATTAATGTTAGTCCTACGACCATCGATAAATGTAATATTTCTCCTTGATAAGAACTTCCATATTGAAAATAAATTCTGATTGCTGTTACAATGGCTAATATGGTTCCTACGACAATTGCTACTCTTAATTCTTTCCATATTACTTTAAAAATATCTGAAATCTTTATTTCATCTAATGCCAAACCTCTTATAACAAGTGTCGAACTTTGTGAACCACAATTTCCTCCTGTTCCCATAATCATAGGAATAAAAGCAACTAAAACAGGAATTGCTGCAAATGCACTTTGATATTTTTCTATAATAGCTCCTGTAAATGTCGATGAAATCATTAAAACTAATAGCCAAAGAATTCTATTTTTGGCATGAGTAAATACTCCTGTTTTAAAATAAGTTTCTTCATTTGGAATCATAGCTGCCATTTTTTCAAAGTCCTCTGTGTTTTCCTCTTGAATAACATCAATAGCATCATCAATTGTTACAATACCTACTAATCGATTTTCTGTATCAACTACAGGTAGTGCCATATAATTGTATTTGTCAAATTTTTTGGCAACATCTTCTTTATCATCTGAGGTTAAAACACTAATTGGATTTTCTTCCATAATTTCTGAAATTTTTAAATCTCGATCTGATATAAGCATTTCTTTTATATCTACTAATCCAATTAATTTTCTTGATTTATCTAACACATAACAATGATATACAGTTTCTTTTTTGATTCCTGTTTTTTTGATAATGTCAAACCCTTCTTGGATTGTAATATTTTCTTTAAATTCAACAAACTCTGTTGTCATAATACTTCCGGCACTATCTTCTGGATAATTTAGTAATTCATTAATTACTTTTCTATCCTTTACGCCAATATTTTTTAGAATTCTTTTTACAACAGATGCAGGCATTTCTTCAATTAAGTCAACTGTATCATCCATAAATAATTCATTTACTACAGTCTTTAACTCTTTGTCTGTAAATACATTAATTAACTTTTTTTGTACATCGGAATCTAATTCTGCAAACACTTCGGCTGCCTTTTCTTTGGATAGTAATCGATAAATAATAACAATTTCATCTTGTTTTAATTCTTCAAAGAGCGACGGAAAATCAGCACTATTTATTTCGTCAAGCATACTATGTAATTCATTTATTTTCTTTTCTTGAATTAATTCTTGAATTTTTTCTTGTAATTCTTCTATATTTTCCACTTTTATCACTCCCCCCAATAGTTCCTTTGTTATTTTACAACTTCTTCCATAAAAAATCAATAAAAATTGACATTTTTCGTGACAAAAAGCCGAAAATATGGTATAATTGTAGCATATTTTTAATGGGAGGTAAAAATCTTGAAAAAAAATGAAGTGATTTTAATACTAGATTTTGGTGGACAATATAATCAATTAATTGCTCGTAGAGTAAGAGAATGCAATGTTTATTCTGAAGTAGTACCTTTTGATATTTCGATTGAAAAAATTAAAGAAAAAAATCCAAAAGGTATCATTTTTACAGGAGGACCTGCTAGTGTTTATGGTGAGAATAGTCCAAAATGTGGCCCTCAAATTTTTGAGCTTGGTATTCCTATCCTAGGAATCTGTTATGGTATGCAACTTATGACACATACCTTAGGAGGAAAAGTTACTCGTGCGGAGAAACGTGAATATGGTACAACTCGTGTTTTCATAGACAATACATCCAAATTGTTTGATGGATTTGAAACTACAAATGGATTTTTAATGAGCCATACTGATTTTGTAGAAACCGTACCAGTAGGATTTAAAAATATTGGTAAGACAGATTCTTGCCCAAATGCTGCTATGGCAAATGATGAGAAAAAATTATATGGTATCCAATTTCATCCAGAAGTAAATAACTCAGAAAATGGCATTCTAGTTATAAAAAATTTCTTATATCAAATTTGTAATTGTCAAGGAGATTGGCAAATGTCTTCTTTTGTCGAAGATTCCATTAAAACCTTAAAAGAAAAAATTGGTAACGGAAAAGCATTATGTGCTTTATCTGGTGGTGTAGATTCTTCTGTTGCAGCTGTTCTTTTAAGCAAAGCAATTGGTAAAAATTTAACTTGTATTTTTGTTGACCATGGACTTCTTCGTAAAAATGAAGGAGATGAAGTAGAAAAAATTTTTAGAGAACAATATGATATAAATTTAATCAGAGTCAATGCCGAAAATCGTTTTTTAGAAAAATTAGCTGGTGTTACAGACCCAGAAAAGAAAAGAAAAATTATTGGAGAAGAATTTATTCGCGTTTTCGAACAAGAAGCAAAAAAACTTGGAACGGTTGATTTTTTAGTACAAGGTACCATCTATCCAGATGTCATTGAAAGCGGTCTTGGTAAGAGTTCTGTTATTAAAAGTCATCACAATGTAGGTGGTCTTCCAGATTATGTGGATTTTAAAGAAATTGTAGAACCTTTAAGAAATTTATTTAAAGATGAAGTAAGAAAAGTTGGATTAGAACTTGGTATTCCAGAAAACTTAGTTTTTAGACAACCTTTCCCTGGTCCAGGTTTAGCAATCCGCGTAATTGGAGATATTACGAAAGATAAACTAGATATTTTAAGAGAGGCAGATGCTATTTTTAGAGAAGAAATTGCTAAATCCGGTCTTCATAAATCGATTAATCAATATTTTGCAGTACTAACTAATTTACGCTCCGTTGGCGTTATGGGAGATGAACGCACTTATGATTATACGATAGCCTTACGTGCTGTTGAAACAACTGATTTTATGACAGGTGTTTGGAGTAAAATTCCGTATGAAATTTTAGAAAAAGTTTCTTCTCGCATTGTAAATGAGGTTAAATTTGTCAATCGTGTGGTTTATGATATTACTTATAAACCACCTGCAACAATTGAGTGGGAATAATCTATAACTTTACTTAAAAAAAAGTTCCTAGCACAAATAAACATGTGCTAGGAACTTTTATAAAGTATTTTACGCTTCTGGTGCCATTCCTTTTGTTTTCTGGTCATCTTGTTCTTTTGGATTTAATTTTGTATCGATTTTATTTTTTAAATTTTTTAATTCATATTGGAGAAAATCCCTATATTGCGTTCTGGATACCTCTATTTTTAATGGTTCATCTAATAGAAATCCTAATTTTTTTAATTGTTTTGTTTTTCGTTTTACTTCTTCTCTAACTTGAAGTATACTTGTTTCTGAATAAAGTTTATTTACATTTTTTACTTCACTCAAAAATTCAATTTCAACCACATTTTTTTCTTCATTGTATCTTGCTGAAAAATACCTAGGAATAATTCCCAAAACTTTTTTTCTCCATTTTTCGATACCAGCTTTTACTTCAGCAGTATTTTGGTTTTCTTGAATATATTTTTTTAAAGAGTCATCTAGCGATAATTTTTTGCCTAATCTTGTTGTTAGTTCTGCAAATTTTATAATTGGTGGTCTTTCTGGTATTTTTAGCATGTATCTACCATAATTTAAATTTGAAATCTCTTTCTTTTTCTCATCTTTATTGTCAATCCTACCGTTTGTATAAGAAGCACTACCAATTGTTGCTACCCTTTCTCTAAAGTGGGTCATTGCTTTTATTTCAAAATCATCAAAATCATAATGGTCAGCAACATAACCATTTGGCTTTATCTTTTCTTCACATACCATAAGATCGGTTCCTTTATATGCCTGTATAATAGATTTTAAAGAATATCTCATTTGATATTTGGAGATTTCATATTGTAAGGGGTCACTTAATCTAGCATTTAGTCTTATTAAATTGGTTAATAATTTTTGTAAATTTTCAAATGTTATATTTCCATAAGTTCCATGATCTACTTCACAATATTTATATAATTCAATTTGATTTTGTAAGTTTCTCCATATGTTTTGATAAATTAAACCCTTATATTGACTTTCTTTGACAAATTCTAATTTTGTTAGTTGGTATAAGATTAACATTAAAATTTCACAATAAGTTTTTTCTTTACTACTTTCTACTTTATTCGTATTGTCATCATAACTTTCCTCAATTTCTCTTTCTTTTAAATATTGCAAAACAGACTTATACAATTCCATTCTTTCTTCATCGATTACACCATTTAATATGGTAATCAGTTCTTTTTGGGTATGACTTGTTTTGGTATCAAGCATATTTTTTCTCATTTTCAGATTGTTTAAATTAACTTTACTTAAATTTTCTTCAAATGTACTTTCTGCATCTCCTTGCTCTTTTTCCATTCTTTCTATTTCTTTGTCTAAAGTTTTTACCGCTCTTTCTGCTTCTTGTTGCATTAAATCTTCACACATTACTTGCAACCATTCCCTGATTGGAAATTCTTCTTCCGATAAATTGGTTCCTTCTTCTTTATAATAAGTGTTAATATTATCTAAGATGATTTGACAATCATTTTTCATTTGCTGTAATCTACGTCTCGATTCTTCATGAGATAATTTATCATCTAATTCTGATGAAATTCCATACATATCAAATTCTCTTAGAAAATCAATTGCAATCTTCATAAGAACCAAATTCGATTTTCTTTCATTATATAATCCTTGTATTTTATCGGATCTGAATATATTAAAAAAGTTTTTAGAATTATGAACTCGATCAATACTTACACAGCATGCTACAATATCTCTATTTTTTTTGTTTTCTCTTCCTGCTCTGTTTGTTTTTAGTCTTGTACTTTCTATTGACTTAATTCTTCCTGTAATGGTTGAATCTACCGTTCCTTTTGAACTATCATTAATCGAAAATAATAATCCTGTTATTAACATTACATTTAAGTAGATATTATCTCCGGATCTTAATATATTGGTTCTTCTATCTAAATTTTGCCTTTCTGGATTATAGATTTGTTCTAATTCATCTAATTTTCTAATAATTTCTTTGCTTCTATTTAATTCACTCTTTGAAACTTGGTGACTTTTTCTAAATTCATTCATATCTTTCACTATCCTTTATACTTCTCTTACGGTTAAATCATGAGCAGAGCCTTCTTGGATACTTAAATTCGATACTGGTGTTAAAATAGCTTTCTCATGAAATTCTTCTAAATTTCTGGAACCACAATTTGACATCGTTGATTTGATTTTTTTGATAGTCATATCTAAATTGTCTTTTAATGGTCCAGCATATGGTATATAAGAATCTACCCCTTCTACAAAAGACATTTTTTCATTTTTTCCACCTAAGTCATATCTTTGCCAACTTCTTGCTCTTTTGGATCCTTCACCCCAATATTCTTTTACAAATTCGCCATTTAATCTTATTTTGGTTGTTGGGCTTTCATCAAATCTTGCAAAATATCTTCCCATCATGACAAAATCGCATCCCATAGCTAAAGCAAGTGTTATATGATGGTCATGTACAATTCCTCCATCTGAGCAAATTGGAATATAGATACCGGTTCTTTTGGCATATTCATCACGAGCTTCTGCTACATCGATAATAGCGGATGCTTGTCCTCTTCCGATTCCTTTTGTTTCACGAGTGATACAAATAGAGCCTCCACCAATTCCGATTTTAATGAAGTCTGCTCCGGCATCTGCTAAATAATAGAATGCTTCTTGGCTTACAACATTTCCTGCTCCGATTTTTACTTTTCCATTATATTTATTATGTACCCATTCAATTACTTCTTTTTGCCAAACAGAATAACCATCAGAAGAATCTAAACATAAAATATCTACTCCTGCTTCTACTAAAGCTGGTATTCTTTCTTCATAGTCTCTTGTGTTGACACCTGCTCCTACCATATAACTGTGGTTTTCGTCCAAAAGGGATAATGGATTTTCTTTGTGTTGTTCATAATCTTTTCGAAATACTAAAGAATTTAAATTGCCATTTTCTTCTACCACTGGCAAGCAATTGATTTTGTTTTCCCATATCATATCATTTGCTTCTGATAATGTTAATCCAACTTTGGCATAAGTTAATTTAGAAATTGGTGTCATAATTTCTTCTGCTTTTTTATCTAAACTATCTCTGGTAAGTCTATAGTCTTTGCTTGTTATGATTCCTAAAAGTTTTCCAGAAGCTGTTCCATCTTCTGTTACTGGAATGGTTGTATGGTCACTTTCTTCTTTTATTTTTAAGATATCTTTTAAAGTATCAGTTGGTTTTAAATTCCATTTGCTTTTTACAAATCCAGATTTGGATTCTTTTACATCTCTAACCATTTGTGCTTGGTCTTCTATGGATTGTGACATATAGATAAATGCAATTCCACCTTCTCTTGCTAAAGAAATTCCCATATTTACTCCTGAAACTGCTTGCATTATGGCTGATGTAAATGGTACATTTAAGTACATAGAAGCTTCTTCTCCTTCTTTGTGTTTTACAAGTGGTGTTTTTAATGAGATTTTGTCTGGTGTGCATTCTCTTGTTGTTAATCTTGGAATTAATAAATATTCGTTAAATGTTCTTGATGGCTCTGTTAAATAGGTTGCCATTTTTTACTCCTCCTTTTTTTCTGTTTTTTGCTCCGTTTTTTTAAGTTATCATTTATTATACTACATTTTTTGGGGTTTTGTAAACATTTATTTGAGATTTTTTTATTTTTTCGATAAATTTTTATGTACAAAAAAGAGGTTATATCACATACGTGATTTACCTCTTCTTTGTTGCTTGTAGCTATAACTTTATGCAATGTGCAACATGGATTCCAGATGCTGCTGCTGACGCCAAACCATGCGTTGGTCCTGCATCTCCGATAACATAAGCACCTATGCTGCATTCTAGCACATTATTTAAAGCCAGTCCGCTATGGCAGAATTTGGCTTCAAGTCCATAGGCAAGAGTGTCATCATTGTCAATGCCTTGAATCACTTTTCCTAAATCGTTCATATACTGCTTAATCGCAGTTAACGCTTTTTCCGGAAAAACGGTTGTCATATTCCCTGGTGTTGCGCTTCTAAGTGAGGGAGTTACGGAATTTAATTCAAGTCCTAACTTCGAAGTTGCTGCTGCCATTTTTAAATCTCCCCATCTCTGTACTATCGGTTGTCCATCACCTTCGTTATTAATAAAGCTTGCTATATTTCTGACAAGCCGAGATGGGTTTTTATCATTTACTCTATAAGTCGCTAGCACCGCAAAGTTCGTGTTTTCAGATAACTTTACGTTATCCGCATGGCCATTGACATATTTAATGCCATCTGCTGTTTCGCAGACAACCGCTCCATATGGGTTAGTGCAAAACATACGTACCATTACATTACCATATTCACCAATTATCTTGGC
Organism: uncultured Clostridia bacterium; assembly: GCA_944390625.1. Lineage (GTDB taxonomy): Bacteria > Bacillota > Clostridia > TANB77 > CAG-508 > CAG-269. The sequence goes on along the minus strand of CALXRH010000088.1, from coordinate 13,377 downwards.
TTCATATAGGTTTTTGTCTACCAGTTCCATAACACGTGCTGGCACCTCTACACGAATACCGAAATCCACCTCTTCCGGCTCAATTGCGATATCATGCTTTTTCGTCATCTCTTCCATCCATTTGCTGCCAGAACGACCAGTTGCAAGAACAATATTTCTTGCCTTGATTCTTTCGCCATTACTAAGTATGACTCCAATGATACGACCGGAATTAAGCAATATATCTGTTACTTCCGTGTCAAAGCTTATTTCTACACCAAGCTTTTTCAGTTCATCTTCGTATGCTTGGTATAGTTCTCTTACTCCAGATGTCCCTATATGGTTGATATCTGCATCAGCCCGAAATAGCCCGACTTTTCTGAGTTTTTCATCAAAGTCTTTTATAAAGGCATCGTCTCGTTTAGTGATAATGTTGTTTGGCGCTCCCATTGCCATATTATTATTATGTTGTTTCCAGATTAGTCTATTGGTTTCCTCTAATCCGATATAGGTCGGAAGAGTACCTCCTATATGGTATGGTCCTGGTTTTTGTGGCATAGTAAACTTGCCATCTGAATTAGCACCTGAACCTCCAAAACCAGAGAGTACCGCACAAACATTACAGTTTATACATTTGATCTTTTTTTCTTGGGATGGACATCTTCTTTTTGAAATCGGATGTCCTTTTTCAATGATACATACTTTTGCATTAGGATAAGTGTTTTTTAACTCCCGCGCACAAGCGATACCTGCTGGACCTGCACCTATTACCAAAACATCATATTTCATACTGATTCCTCCTTGTCGTTTTATTGTTTCGGTTTTTGTTTGCTACAAGCTTACCATATGTATGAGATAAAAAAGACTATCTCATTTTATGTAAAGCTTTGTCTTCTATTTTACTACAAAATGAAAAAAATTACAATAATTTTTTTAAATAAGTTATACTTAAGCATTCTCTCTTATCTCCGGATTATCCCCTAAAATCTCCTCTGCTAAACTATTATCATGATTAAATAACCTGACATATCCTTCCAAAGAACTTGCTTTTTCTTTTAATAATGCTACATCAGAATTGACATAGATTTTTGCTTTTCCTTTTCCATTTTTGGCTTCTTTAATTAAATTAGATACGGGAGAATTTCCATCAAATGCAACCACTACCGAATTTCTTCTTTCAAATATTTCATAATTAAAGCTCTTATAGATACCAAGCTCTGATGGGTCAGGTGAAACATAGATTCCACTTAACTCTTGGTTGTTTTCTAGATTTTCTTTTATGTCTTCTGATACATATTTTGGAACCACAGCTGTTACATTAAATTTTTTGTTTATTTCTTTTGCAATATCTAAAACTGCTCTTTCATATCCTTGCATTTTATGTCCAATTAAAATATAAGTATTTTTATTGTCTACTTTTTCTAATAATTCTTTTAATGCTTTTTTCGTATCTTCATTTAAAGTAGTAATTCTTCCTTTTGAATTAAAACTTCCTCCTGCTATTACAATTGGCATTTTATCAGTTGGAAGTTTTACGATTTTTTCTTGAAAAACTTTGTAAGAATTTAGGTTATTGACTCCGGTGGTATCGATACTATCTAAATCTAAATTGGCTAAGTTTTTTTCTTCTTCCTCTTGCAAAGCTTCTTGGATTGTTCTTCCTGCTAAAAATTCTTTAAATCTTTTTGATTTTTCTTCAAAATAAACTTTTCTTTTTGCCAAAATTTCTTCTTCTACATCTCTCATCCTCATAAAATTGCTATCTTTTATGTCTAATAAATTTCTTAATGCAATTTGCTCATCGATTGTATCGATTCCATAAAAACCACATCCATCTGTTCCTTGCACACATTTTACTCCTGCTTCTAAGTATTTTTTCATAGGATGGTTATTTAGATTGGTTAAATTATTTAGTCTTACATTAGAAGATAATTGGAACTCTAAAACTACATCTAAATCTTTCATTTTGTTTATAATCCTTTTTCCTTCTTTTGAATCTAAGTCTGGAACATATAAACCATGGCCTAATCGAAATGGTGGTGCTTTTTGTCCATTTGGTACACAGATTTTGATACAATCTAATGCTTTTTCTACATTGTCTTTAAAGGCATCTGTTTCCCCTGCATGTAGTCTTATGGTAAATCCTTTATCTTCATAGATAGCATATTTTACAATTTCCTCAATAATATCGGAAAAATCGGTTACATTGTTGATTTCTTCTCCGATTAAATCCATTCCGACAACATAAGGACTTTTACTTAATGCTTTTATTACAGCTGGACATTCTTTTAACTGCTGTTTTGTATACAAGGTTCTACTTGCTGCTGCTAAATAGCGGATAGCAACTCCTGTTTCTTCCTCGATTTTTGGCATTACTTCATGCATTTCCACTAAATGCATAATTCCAGTTTCTCCTTTTTTTGGTAAAGTGGAGTTAGCAATTTCAACATATTTTATGCCTTGCTTTTGATATTCTCTTGCTATCCATAATAATTTATCTTGATAAAAAGTATTATGCTCATATTGGTTTCCTGGTTTGCTATCTTCTAACATTTTCTTTAAGGCTTGTCTGATATCTTTATCTTCTATTGCTTCTATTTTTTCTAAACTTAAATCTATCTTTTCTGTTTCTGATACTTGCTTGCCTCGAATAATCGCATATCGATATAAAATTGTTTTTTCAAGATTCGTAAAAACGGCTTGTCCATCTTTTAATAATACTAGACTATTTCTGATTTTTACAATATTTTCTTCTGCATTTTCTAAATTATTTAATATTAAATCTGCTAGATTAATCAAAACTTCGTCATCAATTTTTCTCTCTAATATTTTACCAGTAAATTCTGAATTTTTATATTTTTTTTCTACTTCTTTTCTTTTTTTGAAAAGCTCTTTTTCTTGTTTGACTGTAACTTTTATTCCTAGTTTTTTAATATAATATAAGGAATATCCAATTTGATGTTTCATTCCTAATGCAATTAATAAATCTGGCTGTAAAATTTGATTTAAATGAGTATGTAAATCTGTTCTAAATTTTGATTTTTTTAATATATAAGATTTTACAATTGTTTTTTCAATAGGAAGCTTATAATCTTTTGTTTGCGCCATAAGTAGTTTTATAATAGCTGGAATCTTTGCTTTTCTTTCGATTCTTCCATCTGGATAAATATTAGCTATTTTGATTCCACCTAATCGAAAAATATATACTTCTTCTCCGTCATCGTTAATACAAGCAGGTAAAGTACCTGTTATAATTTTCATATCTTTTTCATCTTTTTTGGTTTCTACGTTTGCAACTTTTGCTAGATTGGTTATTAAATTTCCAGTATGATGATTTGGCGTTTTTAAGATATAAATTAATTCATCTGGTTCGCTTGATTTTAATAAATTAACTACAATATCTTTTTCTTTGTCTAGATAAAATTTAGCTACAAAATTTTCTGAATTCATGATTCCCTCCTTTTCTATATTTTCGCTCATTATGTTAATTCAATATTTTATCACATTTTATTTTCTTTTTCAATAATTTATGTAAACTTTTTTAAATTTACAAAAAATACCTATCTACAATTTAGAAATTGTAAATAGGTTTTCTTTTTTGCTCTTAAGCTCTTTTACATAAAAGTTCTTCTCTTAGTCTCTCGATTTTTTGGTCTGTTTCTTTGGTAATTTGTTCTTTCATTTCTTGTCTATATTTTGCATTTAATTTAAAACTGTCATCAAACATTTCGATAAAGTCTTTGGTTTGTTGTTCGAATTTTTTATCCATTCTCTTTTCTAATCTTATTTCTAATGCTTTTAAGTCATCTTTGGTCGCCATGTTTTTGATATCATCTTTGGTCGCCATATTTTTAATATCTTCTTTTGTTGCCATTCCTTTCATTTCATCTTGTATCTTATCGATTTTGCTAGATAATTTAAAAATTTCTTCTAAGATAATTTCTTCGAATTTAGTAGTCATAGAATCTCACCTCTCTCTTTTTTTGAAATAAATTTTTGAATAAATGTTTATAAAGAAAATAATCATAAATATGTTTTTAATTATAATCGTTATTTTAAAAAAAGTCAATCTGTTTTTCAAAAATCATTGACATCTGTTTTTCAAAAAAAATAGGAACCCTAAAAAACACTAGTATTAATTTTTTAAAATTTTATACTAGTGTTTAAATATTTTTAAAAATTATTGTACTAACTTTTTAGTTTCTTTAGCAATCATTAATTCCTCATTAGTTGGTATAACATAAATTCTAACTTTCGAATCTGGTCTAGAAACTAATTTTTCTTCTCCTCTTACATGATTAGCTTCTACATCCATATATACCCCCATAAATTCAAGTTGCTCGCAAATCATTTTACGGATGTTAATTTGGTTTTCTCCAACGCCTCCTGTAAATACAATGGCATCCATTCCCTTCATAGCTACGGCATATTTTGCTATATAGCTAGCAATTGTATAAGTAAAGCTTTTTATAGCAATTTCTGCTCTTTCACTTTGCCCATAAGATGCTGCTTCTATTTCTCTAAAGTCTGGTGCTAAACCAGATATTCCTTGCACACCAGATTTTTTATTTAAAATATTTTCTACTTCATCTGCTGATAAATTTTCTTTTTTCATTAAAAAGGTAACAACTGATGGGTCTAAATCCCCACTTCTGGTAACCATTGGAATTCCACCAAGTGGCGTTAATCCCATAGAAGTATCAATGGATTTTCCACCATCTACTGCGCAAATACTAGAACCTTGCCCTAAGTGACAAGTTACAATTTTTAAATCTTTTATATCTTTTCCTTCTATCTTAGCAAGTCTAGAAGAAACATACATATGAGAAGTTCCATGGAAACCGTATTTTCGAATACCATATTTTTTATAAAATTCATATGGAATTGGGTAAATATAGTGTTCTTTTGGCATAGTTTGGTGGAATGCTGTATCAAATACTCCTACCATTGGTTTTCCTGGCATAACTTTTTGACAAGCTTCGATTCCCATAATTCCTGCCGGATTATGAAGAGGTGCTAGGTCTGTACATTCTTTTAAGACTTCTATTACTTGATCGTCGATGATACAGGATTCACTTATTTTTTCTCCTCCATGAACAAGTCTATGTCCAATTGCTGTTACTTCTTCTAAATTATCAATTACTTTATATTCTGGATTGGTTAATTGTTGTAATGTAAAATCAATCGCTTCTGTGTGGTTTAAAGCAGTATGTTCTATTTTTATTTTTTTACCACAAGCTTTGTGGGTAATAAAGGCTTCTTTTTCTCCTATTCTTTCATATTTTCCAGAAGCTAAAACTTCTTCTGTTTCCATATTAATTAATTGATATTTTAATGATGAACTACCACAATTTAATACTAATATTTTCATTTCTTATCCTTTCTTTGGAAAAGTAACTTTTCTCTTTTCCGATTTTAATTTTATATATATTTTTTAATCAAACAAAAAATTTTACCTTTTTTCAATTAATGCATAGGTTTCTTTTGCAATCATTAATTCTTCATTTGTTGGAATAACCCATACTTTTACTTTTGAATGAGAATTCGATATTTCCTTTTCTTCTCCTTTTGCTTCATGGTTTTTTTCTTCATCAAGTTTTACACCTAAAATGCCTAAATATTCACAAATATGTTTTCTATCTAAATCTCCTTTTTCGCCAACTCCTGCCTCAAATGTTATAACATCAACACCTCCCATGGCAACTGCCATTTTAGCAATTTCCTGAGCAACTCGATAGTCAAATACTTCTAAAGCTAATTTGGCATGATGCCCACCAGATAAAGCATCTAGCTCAATATCCCTAAAATCCAAAGATATTCTTGAAATTCCATATACCCCAGATTTTTTATTTAAAATTTCTTCTATTTCATCTGGTGAAAGCTCTTTGTGATCTGTTTTGGTAAGTTCTCTTACTCCTACCGTTGGTTTTTCAGATTTTTTGATTAAATAGGTAACAACAGATGGATCTAAATCCCCACTTCTTGAACCCATTGGAATTCCACCAAGTGGAGTCAGCCCCATGGTAGTTTCGACCGATTTTCCATCTTTAATCGCACAAAGACTGGCTCCTTGCCCTAAATGACAACTGATGATTTTTAAATCTTTTATATCCTGTTTCATAAGTTCTGCCACTCTTTGGCTTACATACTGGTGAGAAATTCCATGAAACCCATATTTTCGAATTCCATATTTTTCATAATATTCATAGGGAATTGGGTAAATATATTTTTCTTTTGAGATCGTTTGGTGAAAAGAGGTATCAAATACAGCAACCATCTTCATTTGTGGTACAATTTTTCTACAAGCTCTTATGCCAGCCACTGCGCTTGGATTATGAAGTGGTGCTAAATCAGAACATTTTTCAATTTCTTTTATCACTTCTTCTGTAATAAGTACTGAAGAAGTAAATTTTTCTCCCCCATGAACAACCCTATGGCCAATTCCTGCTAATTCATCTAAACTTTCCATAACACCATAATGTCGATTTAATATTCTTGCTAAAATAAATTGGATTGCTTCCTCGTGATTTTTAACTTCATGTTCAAATTTATGTTTTATACCTCGAACTTTATGGGTTAAAAAAGAATTAGCTTGCCCGATTCTTTCATAATTCCCCTTTACTAACATTTCATTGGTTTGCATATCAATTACTTGATATTTTAATGACGAACTTCCTGAATTCACTACTAAAATTTTCATAAAACACCCCTTTCTGTCTGTTGGGAACCAAAAAGACCCGGTCCCAATGGTCCCAACAGTTCCCTATTGAGCTTGAACAGCGGTTATCGCAACAACTCCTACTATGTCATCTGCAGAACATCCACGTGATAAGTCATTAACAGGTTTGGCAATTCCTTGGCAAAGTGGTCCATATGCTTCTGCTTTTGCTAGCCTTTGTACTAATTTGTATCCTATATTTCCTGCATTTAAATCAGGAAATATTAGAACATTTGCTTTTCCTTTTAATTCACTTCCAGGTGCTTTGGATGCAGCAATTTCTGGAACAATGGCACTATCGACTTGCAATTCTCCATCTACTAATAGTTGTTGATTTTTTTCTTTTACAAGTTTGGTTGCTTGAATTACTTTTTCGGTAAGTTCTGATTTGGCACTTCCATAAGTAGAATAGGATAACATAGCTACTTTTGGTTCTTTTTGAACTAATTGCTCAAAGCTTTTGGCTGAAGATATGGCAATTTCCGAAAGTTCCTCTGCTGTTGGATTTTGATTTAAACCACTATCTCCAAATATAAATGTTCCGCTTTCTCCATACTCACAATTTGGAACACACATCACAAAGAAGGCAGAAACTAGTTTTGTTCCTGGTTTTGTTTTTAAGATTTGAAGCGCTGGTCTTAACGTATCTGCTGTTGAATGGATTGCACCAGATACTAGACCATCTGCCTCTGACTTCTCGTCTTTTAACATCATCATTCCAAAATAGATTGGTTCTTTTAAAAGTTTTTCCGCTTCTTGTTCTGTCATTCCTTTATTTTTTCTTAATTCATATAATTTTTTTGTGTATTCTTCTCTTTTTTCGGAAGTTAATGGATTAATTATTTTAACTCCATTTAGCGTTATATGATAGTTTTTACAATCTTGGGCTATCTTTTTTTCATCACCTAAAATAATAATCTTCGCAAATCCTTGTAAAACAACTTTACTGGCAGCCTCTAATACCCTTTTATCTTCCGCCTCTGGTAAGATAATTGTTTTTATATTCTGTTTTGCTCGATTTTTTATATCTTCTATAAATGACATTTTAAATCCTCCCTTTATTTTATTGTTTGTAGTAAATTTTTTGCTTTATATTTTTGCTTTTGCTATTGTAAACGTTTGATAAGAAGTATTACCATTACTATCTTTTATCCAAAAATAATAGGTTGTATTGATATCTAAGGAAGTAGTTAACACAATCGGCTCTGTTCTTGGTACTACAGCCTGTGTATTTTGTTCTTCATTCGATACTTCTGTATTGGTCTGTACTGTATTATCCCAGATAACATTATTTGGTAAACTTGTATTGATTGTATTAGTTGTATTGTTGTTATTGTTATTATTATTGTCTGGTACGACATTTGGTTCTACTTCTACAAAATCATTTGGAGCATAAATAGAAGTTGTTATTTGCCAAGCAGTTATATCTAGATCTTTATTTAAAGTAATTTGTACGTGGTTGTTTGTATTTCCATTCCAGTCTGCTGAAACTGTCATATCTGTTATAATATTTCCTTCTCCTAGCTGATATGTTCCTATTTGAGGGAAACAATCTACTAATATTTCTAATTCTCCAATATTTCCTAAATTGTCTACTGCATAGACTTTATATCTTCCGTTTTGTTTTACGGTTCTTGTGCTATTTTCTTGTGACCAAGTATTTTTATCCCAGCTAAATGGACTACCATACAAACCAGAATCTGCATCTTGCGCGGTAACATTTATGGTTACATAGCCTGCTGATAAATTGTCTTGATTGATGGTATAAGCTATTTGTGGTGGTGTTGTATCAATTTTGTTTATCTCAACTACTTGTGTAGAGGTATTGCCTGCTGTATCTTGTATCCAAACATAGTAGGTTCCATTTTCTGTGATTTCTGAAGTTACATCTAAATTAGGCGTAACAGATTGTAAAATTTGCCATTCATTATCACGAGGTCCGTTCTCATCTTTTGTAATTGCCCAAGCATTGATTCTAATATTATCTTCTGCTATAATTTTGATTTGTTTTAGCACTTCCCATGTTTCGTTGTCATAGGTTAATTCTTTAAATTCAGGTGCTCGTTTGTCAATATCGGCAATGGTTAGATTTTCAAAATTGGGATAGCCATAACCATAAAGTTCATCTTTTCCTTCTTCTCCTAAATCTATGCAAAAATTTCTTAAAAAATTATAGATATCTAAAATGGTTGCATTTTTATCATAGGTTTTGATAAGTGCTATGGATGCTGCTATTTGTGCATTGGAATATCCTGGTCCAGACCATCTTGAAACAGTTGACCCTGTCATTTTAAAAATTTCTTCTACATCCGTACTTGGTGCTACAAAATCGATATAATCTCCTGTTGCTGAATAATCTGTAACATTTAAATCTCTACCAATTGATGAGGTTGCTATTGTCATGCCGTGATTTGCTGGATAGTTTTCTTCGCTACTCGATGTAACGGCACATACTGGTACATTTTCTTGAAATGCTCTTTCTAAAACTTTGTCAATTGCTTCATGCTGTTTGTTAATTAATTCATAACAAACTACATCTGCGTGTTCAACTGCATAAGCAATTGCTTTTATGATGCTAGCTATTGAGGTATACCCTTCTTCTGTTACTGTAACCAATGGCATAATTTTTACATTGGATGTGGTAGAATCTACCAACACTTCTGCTATTCTGCTTCCCTGGGCAATGGTTTCGGTTATATCTTGGTTATTTAAGATAAAATTATAATAATTTTCATCGATTCTTTCATGGAAAAATTCATTTTCAAAATCTACTCCATATCCAATGGTAGCAATTACAATATCTGCCGGGTTTCCATTTTCATGAATGATATTGGCGTAATTATCTAATTTCATTGTAGTTACCCCTAAAGAATGATGATTATTTAAATCGACTTGAACTTCTCCATACATGGTTTGAGAGATATCATTAAGAGGCTCATCCATAAAGACATCATCATAAAAAACTTGATGGATATATTCTTGTTCTTTGTAATAATTATACATTGCTTTGGTTAGTTTTTCTGAGTAAAAGCTAAGTACATATAATCCTTCTGCAATTTCGATCGTTTCTGCTCCTTGTACTTGCTCTTTTATTTCATCAGCCTCTACAATGATTGTTTTTGTTTGAAACGGATTTTTTATCGTAAATACTTGCTTATCAACTGCTATATCAAAAACGGAATTGGATAACAATTTTTTCATTTCTTCTTCTGAACTAAAACCTAGTGTCTCTTGTTCTTCTGAAATGCCAAACTCTTCTTGTAAAGTTGTTTCTATTCCATCTCTTTTAACTTCCTTGGTGTTTAAATCGATTGTGATTTCTGTAAAATAATTTTTGCCAACTATTCCATCATCATAAGATATTTCTTGTTTCTGATTCAATTTTATGATAAAAACAATGGCTACTATGATTAGAATAATTCCTAAAATTATGCCAGAAATCTTCAATGCTTTTTTTACTTTTGTTCTTGTTTTTCTTCTCATAAAAACCTCTCTTATATTTCTATTTTTTCTATTTTTTATTTTACTTTAAAACCTAAAAAATTTCAATATATTTTTGGGGACGCAGTCAAAAAAATATAGTTTTATTGTTTTAGTTTGGAAAGCATAGCTTGATATTTTTCAAGTTTTGCCTTTTCTTCATCCACTTTTTCTTTTGGCGCCTTTTTTACAAATCCAGGGTTATTTAACATTTTTTCTGCTCTTTGAATTTCAAATTCTATTTTTTTGATTTCTTCTTCTTTTCGTTTTGCTTCTTCTTCCAAATCGACTAGTCCCTCTAATGGCATATATAGTTCTATTCCATCTCTTAAGATATGAATTGCATTTTCTGAAATTGCTTTTTTATCTGCTTGAATGGTAATTTTTTCTCCAAAACCAAGTTTTAAGATAAAATCTTGTGCTTCTTTTATTTCCTTTTCATATTTGGTTGTTATAAAAATAAGCTCTACCTTTTTACTTGGATGAACATTCATTTTAGCTCTTATATTACGTATCTCTACGATTATCTGTTTTATTTCTTCGATGAAATCATTTTCATAATCTACCCTTTGTTTTGTTTTTGGCCAGTTAGAAACCATTAACTCTTTATCATCATAATTTACAAGATAAGTATATATTTCAGAGGTGATAAATGGCATAAATGGATGCAATAATTTTAAACAATCACCAAATACATAATTTAAAACAAAGCTTACTTGTACTTTTTCTTGTTTGTTTTCACTATATAATCTTGTTTTTGCCATTTCGATATACCAGTCACAAAATTCATTCCAAACAAAGGCGTAAATATTATCGATAGCAATTCCTAAATCATAATCTTCTATGTTTTTCGTAACGGTTTTTATTAAATTGTCTAATTTATTTAATACCCATCTATCTTCTATTTTTAGAGCCTCTGCTTTATATTTACCGGTTTGTTCATCTTTTGCAGATTTGGTAAATTCTAGTATTTCTTCTTTGGATGCAATATTGGTAATGATAAATTTTGCAGCATTCCAAATTTTGTTAGCAAAGTTGGAGGCTTGCTCTAATTTTTCTGGCATATATTTTATGTCATTTCCCATGGTGGTTCCAGAAAGGACGGAAAATCTTAAAGCATCTGCTCCATATTTTTCGATTACGTCTAGAGGGTCAACTCCATTTCCTAGTGTTTTGGACATTTTCCTACCTTGGCTGTCACGAATAATTCCGTGTATTAAGACATCTTTAAATGGTACCTCATCTGTAAATTCTAAGCCTTGTGTCATCATTCTGGATACCCAAAAGGTTATAATATCAAATCCAGTAACAAGCACACTAGTTGGATAAAATCTTTTATAATCTTCGCTATTTTTGTTTGGCCAACCAAGTGTTGAAAATGGCCATAGAGCGGAACTAAACCATGTATCTAAGGTATCTTCATCTTGATAAATATTTTTAGAACCACATTTTTCACATTTTTCTGGATGTATTTTGCTTACTGTAATTGCTCCACAATCATTACAATAATAAGCCGGAATTCTATGTCCCCACCAAAGTTGACGTGATATACACCAATCTTGAATGTTGTCTAACCAATTAAAATATTGTTTTTCATATCTTTTTGGAACAAATTTTGTTTTTCCATCTCTTACCGCATCTGCTGCTCTTTTGGCTAAATCTTTCATATGAACAAACCATTGCATGGAAATTTTAGGTTCGATGGTGCTTTTACATCTTTCACATTTGGCTACATTATGGGTATAGTCTTCTGTCTCAACAAGTGCTCCTATTTCTTCTAGTTTTTTGACAATTTGTTTACGTGCTTCTAATAAATCTAGTCCTTTTAATTCTGGAACTAAATTACCCATTTTGTAATCTTCGTCAAATACTTCTATTATTTCTAAGTTATGTCTTAAACCTACTTGATAGTCATTCATATCATGAGCTGGCGTGATTTTTACACAACCGGTTCCAAACTCTTTTTCTACATATTCATCTGCAATGATTGGTATTTCTTTGTTCATGATTGGAAGGATACATTTTTTGCCCACTAGGTTTTGATATCTCTCATCCTCTGGATGAACCGCAACAGCAGTATCCCCCAACATGGTTTCTGGTCTGGTTGTTGCAACTTCTATATATTGATTATCTTCTCCTACAATTTTGTAGCGAATATGCCACAATTTTGTATCTTCTTCTTTGTATTCTACTTCGGCATCTGATATGGTTGTTTTACAGCTTGGGCAATAATTTACCATTCTGGTTCCTTTATAGATTAGCCCTTTTTGGTATAAACTTACAAATTGTTCTAGTACGGCATCAGACATTGCTTCATCTAGGGTAAATCGATTTCTTTCCCAGTCACAGGAACATCCCAGTTTACGTTGTTGTTTCTGGATAATGCCTCCATATTCCTTTGTCCATTCCCACGCTCTTTCTAAGAATTTTTCTCTGCCTAAATCTTGCTTGGTTAGTCCTTCTTCTTTTAATTTTTGAACTACTTTCATTTCTGTTGAAATGGCAGAATGGTCTGTCCCTGGAAGCCAAAGACAGTCATAACCTTGCATTCTTTTAAAACGAATTAAAACATCTTGTATGGTGTCATCTAAAGCATGTCCCATGTGTAATTTTCCTGTTACATTAGGAGGTGGCATCATGATACAGTATGGCTGTTTGGCAGAATCCATACTTGGTTTGAAATAACCTTTTTCCTCCCATTCTTGGTATCGTTTTTCTTCAAATTCTTGGGGATTATATTTTTCTGGTAATTTGTGATTTTCTTTCATAAACTCTCTCCTTTCTTTTTTTTCAAAAGTCGCCCTTATATGCTAGCAAAAGCATATAAGGGCGACTTTTTTCGCGGTACCACCTTAATTTATTATTTAAAATAATAATCTCATTTTAAGTTTTTAACGGTTCTTAACCGGATATATCTACTGCTTGTTCAATCTATCAGCTCAAAAGCTACCTTCTATTTGCCATTGTTTTAGAAGCTTACAGCCAGGACTTCTATTCTCTTTAACTAGTAGCAAATATACTCCTCTTTTTCTTTGCTTTTTTTTTTTTTCTTATTTTATATGATTTTTGTTGGTTTGTCAATAAGTTTTTCATTTAAGTTTCGGTTTTTTGTAAGATTTCCATAAATATTTAAATCTTTTCACTTTTTCTCATTGGGGACAAACCCTTTCGCGAAAGTTTCAGTCTCCAATGGAAAAATA
>CALXRH010000087.1 GCA_944390625.1 uncultured Clostridia bacterium | reverse complement strand
AATAAGTCAAAAATGAATAAGAACATTAAAACGGAGAAACACTTGAAAAAACAATAAAAATGGCATTTTTAAAAAATGGATAAAAATGCTTAAAAACGTAAATTACAAATCCGGGTGTCGCCTCCAATTTGAATAAGTTTAGACGGTTATGATAGAGTGTTACAAAACATCACAGATAACCCAATTTATTGAAAATACTGTCTTTGTAAACAGTATTTTATTTTTATAATTAGCACAGAATATCATAGACTATTATAGAAAACTATAAGCATTGCAATAAAATTGCAGTAATTTTTTATAGGAGAATTTAAAAATGAAACATATAAAAAATATTGTTTTAGATATAGGTGGAGTTATCTTTGACGATAGTAAGAAAAATATTGAAAAACTACTTGGAAAAAATTGTGATGTTATATATAAACTTGCATATGGAAAAAGTTTTAAAGAATGTTTGCTTGGGAATAAAAAAGTTAATGAGCATATAGAAAGTTTATCTAATTATAAAGAATTTGAAGATTTAAAGTATATACTAAGTAAAAAAAATTTATTAAAAAGTTATCCTTTAATAACTACGAATTTTGATTATATAAAGACTTTGAAAAAACAAGGTTATAAATTATATTTATTAACTAATATAACCGAAGATAGTTACAATTACATTAATGATTTAATAAATATCAATAGTATATTTGATGGTGGCATATATTCTTATCAAGAGCATATAATTAAGCCAGATAAAAGAATATACAATTTACTTATTGATAAATATAACTTAAAAAGGTCAGAAACAATATTTTTTGATGATAAAGATAAAAATGTTATTTCAGCAATTAATCAAGGAATTAGTAGTTATGTATTTAAATCTATCGAAGACATAAAAAATAATATATAAAAGGTAACCATCTAATTCCTTTAAAATCAAAAGAACAATGATTAATGCAAGTAATTTATATATGTTTTCATTTGTATTTGCTTTCGTAGATTTTAATATTAGATTTCTAATACCTTTATACACTAAGTATTTAATTTTTTTCTATGTTGTAGTATAATCATATTATCAAATAGTAATTTGTAGAAAGGATGAATATGATAACTAATTTATTTGTAGGTTTATTTATAACCTTAATATGGTTAATACCTGTATTAATAGTGGTTGCTATAATAATAGGTTTAATATTCTTAATAAAAACAAGACTAATAAGTAAGACATTTAAAATCATAATAATTGCAATTATTTTACTTTGTGTATTTATTATGTTATATAATTATAAGAATGAAACAATTGATAATTTATATATAGAAATGAAGGAAATGGTTGATAATAAAAGTCTTATAGGATTATCAGAAGAAGAAGTTATTCAATTATTAGGCGAACCAAGACACAAATATACTGATAGAGAAAATAAAAAGAATTATACATATAGTGCAGGGAAAATATTTAAAGAATGGTTTTGGGGCATATGTTATAGTACAAAATATTATCAACTAGAAATGGAGTTTGATGAAAGTGGTAAAGTGGAATATGTTTATATAACAGAAAGCACTTAAAAGAGGTCAGCGACACTTACAATTAAACACCACATTGCTTATTAAAAGCAATGTGGTGTTTATTATTTATTTTTTTGTTTCTTTTTCTGTATTAAAATTCGATACTTTTTTAAATACTACCGAAATTTTTTCTGTAACTGGTTTTAATTTTTTCATGTTTTTTTCGATATCTCCTAAAAAATAAGATACCCCAAAACCACATAATAAGATAAAAAATGATAAGAATGTTTGGAAATTAAATCCTATTACACAGCTTTCATTTAATACACTAGGAATAATGGATAAAAATAATCCAAATATAATTGAAAAGGTCCCTGTGTAAAATCTTTTGATTAATTGATTAATGATAAATGATATTACTAATGCTCCTCCTACTAGTCCAAATCCTGCTGGTATTAAAACAGCTAAATTGAAGTTGGCTAGAGAGCTTACGTATAGTTCATATAAACCAAGAGCCGACAATATTACAGCACTATCTACGCCTGGCACAATAGAAGAACCTGCAACGGCTACTCCTAAAAATACAGATTGTATGATATTTGGGTCTGTTACAACAGGAAATAGATTTTTGTTAAAAGAAAATAAAGCTAATCCTGCTAAGGCTGCAAATAATATAAATAGATAATATTTTTTATGAAATCCTTCTTTTTTTACTTCTTTATAAAAAAGTGGTATGGTTCCTAAAACTAGTCCTAAAAAGGCAAATCGGGTTTGCATTTCATAATTGATTAATAAAAAGTTAACGATTTTACTAAATAAGATAGCTCCTACTCCAAAGCCTAAAAAGAGTGGAAATAGAAATATTACATTTTGTTTAAAGTTTTTAAATAATGTTCCTATTGCGGTTATCGTTTTTTGATATAGTCCCAAAATAACTAACAAAACACTTCCACTTAAGCCTGGTGCTATTCCACCAATTCCTGCTATAATGCCTTTAAAAAATCTTTCCATTTTTATCCTTCCTTTTTCTACATTTTTTTCATCTCTATAAAGACTTGCTTATTATAACATATTTTTTTCATATTGAAAAGTGTTTTATTAATTTTTATGTGGTAAGCTTTCGTTGATTTTCTCTAAAACTTGATTTACAAAATCCATCGTTATGTATTCTTTTTTTTCATAACTTCTATTTTGATATTTGGTTATGGTGCAATCCACCCAATCTTGAATCATTTTTTCGCTGATGGTATTAATTGGTATTTTTTCTCCTTTTTGAAATTTTTCTTTTGCCTCGTTCCACCATTTTTGATGAAGATTACTATTTTCGAATTTTACAATTGCTTTTTCGTAATAAGAATAAGCAGAATGATAATCATAGCCATTTTTTAGTAATTCTGGATATAGCTTTTGTTGATATATTTTATCACAAAATATGTCTGTTAATACATGAATTACATATCCCATTAGATAGGTATTTTCGTATTTATTATAACTCATTTTATAAAAATTTAATAGATTGTCTTGCCATTTTTCTAAATTTTCATCTCGCATGTGTGTTTGCCATCTTTTTTCTTTACTGGCAAAGCCATAGGCATTTACAGCATCTGGTACCATAAGTCCTAAATAAAAATTATTAGTATCGTATTTTTTATTTTTTTGGGCAAATTGATAGCCTACTAACTCATGAAATAATATGCTTGGCATTTTGTTCCTCCTTTTTATATAAATTTAAATGGTAAAGTTTCCTTTACCATCTTTTTTTATATCTATTTTTATTCTTTTTGTCAACTGCTCGAAAAGCTAATTTATAGTTTGCTCCTATTTAGCTATTACTTCTTACTCTCCTTAATCAGGTTTGACGAATTTATTTTATACAAATAAAATCCTTAATACTTTCATACTTACTCTCTCCAATTCCGGTAACATTTTTTATGTCCTCAATGGTCGAAAATTTACCATTTTGTTCCCTATATTCTACTATTTTACTAGCAAGAGAAGGCCCAATTCCTGGCAATGTATCTAGTTCTGCTTCTGTTGCTTTATTGATATTGATACTTCCATTTGAATTATTGGTACTTGTATTGGTTTCTTCAATAATATTTTCTCCATTATTTTCTATTAAAATATCTGTATTAGTAATGGTTTCATCTGAAGTACTTGGTATCCTTAGTTTTATTCCGTCTTCTAAAATGTAAGCTAAGTTTACATCCGAAATATCTGCATTTTCAGTCAATCCCCCTGCCGCTTCTATAGCATCTTCAATTCTACTACCTTCTTTTAATTTTACAATTCCAGGATTTTTTACCGCCCCTGTTACATGAACAATTACGATATCCTCTTCTAGTTCAGTTGTATTTTGTGTGCTGGTATTGTCCCCACTTGCTACTTGATTCGAAATTAAAATATCCTCCTCTAAGTCAATTTCTTCCTCTTCCCCTATCCCGCTATAAATGAAGTATATCAGACCAATAGCTACAAAAATACCAACTATGATAAAAATTCTTTTTTGTTTAATGGTTAAATTATCTAACATGTTTTATCTCCTTCTTTCCTATTAAATTTTATTTCTTATAATTTTATCTAAAATGGGGTTGCAAAATCTTGTTATTTATTGTATAGTTTAAGTTATAAACTTTTTAGATTATAAAAATGATAAAATAATATCCAACCATATGGATTTTATTTTTTTGCTTTCGAAGAAAGGAATTCTAACAAAAATGAACAGAAGATTATTGAAAAAAATACTAATTTTATTATTATTTACTTTTATTTTTATATTACCAACTTATCATGCTTATGCAAGTAACAGCAAAACAGAAGCGTTAAATTTATATTCTGAAGCTGCTGTACTGATTGATGCTAAAACAGGTTCCATCCTCTATTCCAAAGATTCAGATAAAAAGATGTATCCTGCCAGTACCACAAAAATTTTAACGGCCATTATTGCCTTAGAAAAATGTAACTTAAATGATATGGTAACTGTCTCTAAGTCTGCTGTCTTAGCTATTCCGTCTGGATATTCTAGTGCCTATCTTTCAGAAGGCGAACAAATCAGTGTTAGAGATCTTTTATCTGTTTTTCTGGTTCATTCTGCCAATGATGCGGGCTACGTACTAGCAGAATATATTTCAGGTTCCATTGAAGAATTTGCTGTTCTCATGAATGAAAAGGCACTAGAAATCGGTTGCACAAATACTCATTTTACCAATCCAAGTGGGATTCATGATGAAAATCATTATACAACTGCTTATGATTTAAGTTTAATTGCTAAATATTGTATGGAAAATTCTACCTTTAGAAATTACGTTTCTTTAAAAACATGTACGATTAATAGTACTAACAAATCTGATAGCAGAACTTATGCCAATACAAATGATTTATTAAATCCTTCTTCCAAATATTATTTGGAAAATTGTACCGGAATTAAAACAGGTTATACATCTGAGGCTAAAAATTGTCTAATTTCTTCTTATTCGAAAGATGATTTAGAATTAATTTGTGTAGTGTTAGGAGCTGATCAAACAGAAAATGGCGATAGTGCCAGATATGTAGATTCTATATCTTTATTTGACTATGGAGTTTCTCACTTTTCTGTTAAGACCTTTGCTCAAAAAAATGATATTATGGAATCTATTCAAATTGCTAATGGTACAAAAGATACAAGAAATTTAGATTTAATCTTACAAGATTCTTTATCTGGCTTAATAAAAAATGATTCCGAAATTCCAAATCCAACTATTGTTTTAAATGAAAATCTTTCTGCTCCTATTGCTAAAAATTCTGTTGTAGGCACAATAACTTATACCATTGATGATGTGTCTTACACTCAAAATTTACTTGCTTCTCATGATGTTACAGAGGATAGTTTTTTGATATTTATTTTTAAAATTATATTAGGAATCATCATTGTTTTTATCTTGATACAAATTATATTTTCAAAAACTAAGAAAAAAAAGAAAAGAAAACATAAATATAATCGACATTATTAAGATTCAATAAGAGGGCTCTGCCCTCTTTTTTTGCTATATAATAGAGTGGTTTTCTATAAGAAAACCGCTCTATTTATAATCTCTTCCAATTACAATTGTTACATCAACTGTACTAGAACTTGACGTACTACTTGAAATATTTCCAACTCCTAGTACATCTTTTATATCGTCTAATATATTACTATTAATTGCCGTTTTATTTACAATCGTCGTTTTAGATGCAGAGGTTGTGGTTCCTGTTTTATATACATTATAACCTTCTGCTTTTAATTCCTTGGTTGCTTTTGTTAAAAGCGTACTATCACCACTTCCATTTAGTAATTCGATTCTTACATTTGCATTTGTTTTGGTAGTACTGCTACTGGTTGTATTACTTGAATTGGATGTGCTATTTTTACTTGTATTTGAATTGGTTGTGGTATTAGAGTCTTCTAAGCCGGTTTCCTGACTTCCGTTTTGTTCTGTAAATAGTTCATCTATTAAAGCTTCTGTTTCATCTTCATCATATACAAAGAATGATAATCGATTATAGGTGGCAGTTGTTCCTGGAAGTGCTGCTGCTTGTAGGTTTTCTGTGTTAAAGTCTATTGCATATGGGATGTAGTCTTTTATCATAGACCAGTTGGTTATATTGGTTTCTACGTTTTCTTTGAAGATGTCTACAAAGCTACCGATTTTGGTTATATTTTTTAATTGTAAGGTTTGTTTTGCTACTTCTGTTAAGAATTCTCTTTGTGTTCTCATTCTTCCTATATCATTGTCCCCATATTCTGTTGGATAAGAACTACCATCATTGTTGTGCCTAAATCTAACTAACCATTCAGCTTGTTCTCCTGTTAATGTTTGTAAACCTTCTTCTAAGTGTATATATAGGTCTTGTGAACTATCATCATAATCCATGTCAATTGGCACATAAAATTCGACTCCACCAATTGCATCAACCAGCTCTACTAAAGCATTGTTGTTGATTACTACATAATAGGTTATATCTAATCCTGTTATTTTGTTTACTGCTGCTAAAGCTTTTTGTGGGCTAGATTGATATAAGGCATTTATTTTATCATATGATGTGGCTCTATTTTTATTGGTTCCTACAAAAGTGTCTCTAGGGATTGATAATAAGGTTGCTTTTTGGTTTTTTGGGTTATAGGATGCTATTATTATAGTGTCTGTCAGTTTAGAGGATATATCTTCACTGACCCCTAAAATTAACACTGTAAATGGATCTAAATCTGCCAATTTTTCCTCATCCTGGCCCATCGCTGTTTGAATAAGTCCTTTTACTCCCCAACCATTTTTATAGGCACTATACCCTACAAATCCACCAATAAATAGAATGATAATAACCAATAATATTAAAATAACTCTTAGCACTTTGTGTTTCTTTTTTATCTTTTTGTTCTTTTTATTTTTTACATTTTTTCCAACATTTTTATTCATTTGCTTCTATATTTCACTCTTTTCTTTCTAAATTAAAAACTATTAGTGGTATTATAACAAATTTTTATTTAAAAAGCAATAGTTTACTATAATATTATTCTCATATAAAAATTTAGTGATATAGGAACTATTGATGGCATCTGCTATAAGCCCATTTCCATTTATAGAAATAACCAAAAACATTAAGGTTAACAGTAACAATAGAATAATTATCGATTTTAATAAACCATACACAATTCCCCCTGCTTTGTTAAATTGCTTAATAATTGGTATTTCTGCTATGCCTTCTATAAAAAATTTTAATATGATTACTATGATTCTAACTACAATAAATAGCATAATTCCTGTTATTATTTCTATTGCTCTATAAGAAATGCTATTTGCTACGATTTCGATTGCCTGATTTTTGGCTTCATTGGTAGTGTCTTGAATTTTACTTTCGATATATTGTTGTAAATTGGTTGTATTTTCTTCGTCTTCTTGTGTTTCATTATTTGGGCTATCTGTGTTGTTTTGAATAATAATTTCTTCTATTTTTTCGTCAATTTCGGTATTATTGATAATCATATTGGCAATTGGTTTATATAAAACAACTGTTAAAATAAGAGCAATTAAAAATGCACATATACTAAAAATTACATTAATAAGTCCTTTTTTATAACCAAGCATTACATTTAATAGAACAATGGCTATTACAACTAAATCGATTAATATTCCCATAAAATTTTATCCTTTCCTCTTTTTTTTAATACCATGATTTACTTTTATAAATCTATAATTTCTACTCTGTCTTTATAAATGATAATGGCTAACTCGTTGGAAAGTATGACATTGGTAATTTCTTGGTTAGAGGTATATTTTTTAATTAGCATTCCATTTGTATTTACAAAGTAAATTTCGGTTCCAATATTAATTCCAATTACATTACCATATGTGTACATTTCTTTTGCTATTTCATCAAAATTGTAGGTAGTATGTTGATTATTAGATGTATTGATAATATTTAATACTGAGTTTGAGTTAAATAGTCCAGTGGCTTCTTCTTTTATGTAGGCAATATTATTTTTAAGATTTCCGGATAGAAAAGTCATTGTATCATCATTGGTTACAATTTGTGTTTCTGTTTCATCTTTTATCATATCAATCGTGTCATCATATACACAAATTAAATGATTCTTTTCTTGATATTGTACTTTTAAAATCATTTTGGATGCTTCATTTTCTTTGGTATAAATAATGGCTTCTTCCGGATTGCTTGTTGCTTTTTCAATGGATAAGATTTTGATATTGGACTGTATTAAAGTTCCAGATGTATCTGTTTCTGCAAAGGCTACGTATTGATTGTCATTAGAAATGGTTACATCAATTACACTGGTCGATGATAAAAAGTTTCTTAGTAGTTGTTTCCCAGCCGAGTCATATACAGTAATGATGGATTTATAAGTTGTATCTGTTGTTACTAAAGCTACATAACCATTTTTATTAATATTTATTTGCAAAATTTCTCCATCTACTTTGTCTCTCCATAAATAAGTTTTATCGGAGATTACACAAAATTCCTGTCCATTTTGCTCTGCTAAAGCTAAATAATTATCATTGGAAGCAAATAATGCTGTATTGATGTCAACTGATATGTCAAGTGTTTCTCTTCCTGATGCATCATATAGTTTTAAGATTTTATCATTTAAAATACATATATTTTTGTTATAACAAAAAATTTGATTATTTTTATCTGTATTTAAGTCAATGGTTGGTACATCTTCAGACATGATGTCTTTTCTCAATACATTGATATCTGCCCATTTTCTAAAATTTTCATCTGCTATATATAATGAAAAGATGATAACAACCGCTATTATGCCTATTACAATAAAACTAGTAATCACGATTTTTCTGATATTGAATTCTCTTTGTAATTGATATGGTTTTTTGTTTTCGTTTTCCATAGAAACTCCTTTGTATTTTTTCTTATTTTATCAAATCCTATTAAAAATATCAATCATTATTTATTTTTACTTTGGAAAATTTTCAAAAAAGAACCGTTCCCAATTGCAAAAATTTGTATTAAACCTAAATAGCCAAATAATGGAAATAGAATTTTTACTAAATTGGAAAATCCAATTGGGGAAATGATAATACTAGTTATACACAAAATACCCGCAAATTGTGGAAAGCTTTTTTTATTTTGACAAATATTATTTAAAAGACTAATTCCCACTGAATTTGCTGTGGTAAAAATGGCAATTAAAATGATGATTCCATATAGATATTTAAATTCCATAAATTTATTTTGAATTACATATACAATGGGCATTTCCAAATTTGAAAAATCAATGTCTACATTGATTAATAAAAAAAAGGTAAATAGAGAGATGATGCCAACAACAATTCCTGTCATAATGGAAACGAATAGGATTTGCTTTTTACCTTTTAAGTAATTTTTTAGGTTAATTAAAACTGGGATTAATAAAATTAAGTTATAGCTGGCATATAAAATGGCATCTAAAATCCAAAATAAATTGTGTTTGGTTTCAATTTTTGTTGTTAGTTCAAAAATACCAAGATTGATTATATTTTTGCCACCGATTAAAATGATACATAAAATTAAGATTGGTACTACAATACTATTTAACTTTGTAATAAAGTTCATATTTCTTAAAAAAGATAGATACGAAAAGATAGCCAGTAATATAACTCCAAGCCATTTACTTAAGCCATATTCTTGATGAAAATAGGCCCCAAATCCGGAAATCATAATGAAAAATGTAATACCTAAAAAACAGTTTACTATGATATTGGTAAAATGGTTTAATATTTTTTTATCAGAAAATATGTGGTTTAAAAAATCTTTATAGGTATTTATTGGATATTGATAAACAATTTTTAATACTTTATAAATAACAAAAATGGATATTACAACAAATAAAAAAATCCCAAAAATTCCGTTGGTACCATATCGATAGAAAAATAAATAAATTTCTTGCCCAGAGGCAAAACCTGCTCCTACTAAAGCTCCTATTATGGTAAAAATAATCATAAAAAAACTCCTATATCACATTATATAAGAGTTTTTTATTTTTATGATTTTATTTTTTTCTTCTTCTAACTTGCCATACCACAAATCCAAATAATATAATGGCAATTGGCACCATAAATACGATTCTCATGATAACGGCTTTTTGTCCTTCTGTTGCCGTAAAGCTACTTACACTTGTATAATTTTTTCGTATTGTAATGTCTTGATCTTGGTCTGTTAAATAAGCAATGGAATTTAGCATTAAGTCTTTGTTTCCTTCTAAGAATATCATAGGATTTACTTGACTACTTATTTGGATGTCTGATACAAAGTTGTTATCTCCAAATATGACAAGTGTTGATACAGTTGCATCTTCTTCCTCTGAAGTAGTATCTTCTTCTGCTTCTTCACTATTTTCTTCTGAATCGGTATCTTCTGTGGTTGTATCTGCTATTGTTTTCGTAAATATGCCACCTACCGTAAATCCTCCTTGTTCATCGCCATCTGTTGAGTTAGAGGTATTGGATACATTGGTTCTAAAGTAAGATGTGTCTGTTGTCGTAATGATGTCTTGTTCTTCTACACCTAATTCTTCTAGTCCATCTGTATTTACATTGATTTTCGTAGAATTTAATAATATGGCTCTTGTTAGTCCAGAATCAATGCTGGTGTTTCCTAAGTCTTCTACGATGCAACTTGCATATCCTAATGCCATTCGATTGGTATCTGTCTCGTAAATATATCCTGCCTCAAATGGGTTTATTCCATATAAAGCTAACACTTTATTTACATTTGGTAAGTCTTGTGTTTCAGAATAAGAGGAATTTAACCATAAAATATTTCCTCCTTTATTGATATAATTGATAATTTCATTGGTGGTTAATTCGTCAAAGTCTTTGTTTGGGGTTGTAATAACTAATGTATCACAATCTTCTGGAATAGATCCAGTAACTAACATATCTAATGTATTATAATTTAATACTTCGTCTGCTAAATAATAAGATAAGTAGTACATTCCTCCTGAATAGTCTAAATTATAATCTGAATATCCAGTTAGAAAATAGATATTTGCTATTTTATCAGCTGTTACATTTAAAATAGCTGATGTGATTTTTTGTTCTGTTATATCGACTGTATTGTAATTACTATCATAAGTATATAAATCACTTGAATATAAGATTTTGGATCTTTCACCATTTTCTACAATAATGGTTGTGTAATCATTGGTCACATCATATTTTTCTGCAATATCGGTTCTTTCGTTGGCATCGATTAGTTCTACATGAATATTTTCGTTTACTTTATTGTATTGTTTTGTTAAACTAACAGCTCCATCTGTTTCTTCAAAGCCTACAAAATAGATATTTACGGTATCTTCTATATTGGCAACTCTTTGCTTACTTTCTTCTGTTAAGGTATATTGCTGGTTTGATGTACAATCAATTGGTGTTAAATCTAATGATTGTACGACTGTGTTAATTAAGATAACAATAGTAACAAGTATTGCTATTAAAAGTATGGTACTAGTTCCACTGATTAACCATCTTTTTTTTATGGTATTGATAAATCTTGTTCCTAGTTTTTCTTTTTGGCTTTTATTTTCTTTTTTGGCTTTCTTTATTTTTTCTTTTTCGCTTTTATTTTCTTTTTTCAATTTTTACACTCCTTTCTATTTTATGCTTTTTCTTCTTTGCATAATGATCATGGTAATCAAAATACATAATATGGTAATGGTTACAAATAAAACCACAGATCCTATATTGATTTGCCCATATAAAAAGTTTATGAATTGGTCTAATAAAGATAAACTTGATAGACTTTCTACTAAATAAGGCACCCATGTTGATGCAAATACAAAAGCAAATGTTAATATTCCTGCAATAATAGGAGATTCTGTTAAACTAGAAGCTAATACTCCAAATGCTATATAAACACAAGAAAGTAGTAAAAATCCTAACATAGAGGTTAAATAAATCGGTACATTTGGTACTTCAAAATAACATAATATTCCAAAATACATTAATGTGCAAATGACTGGTATAATAATTAAAAGTAAAGCTGATAAAAATTTAGCTATAACTACCCCTAACATACTAACTGGCGAAGTTAATAAACGCTGCTCTGTTCCTGATTTCCTTTCTCCTGAAAATGTCCACATGGTAAGAAGTGGAGTAATAAACATTAGTCCATATAATGCTGTATAGTAAAATAAATAGGTTAAATCAATACTTGCTTGGTCAATTGTTGTTAAGTAAAAAAAGCTACTAAAGGCTATTAAAAATATTCCTATTACAACATATCCAATTGGTGATAAAAAGTAATTTTTTAGTTCTTTTTTTATAACTGCTCCCATTATTTTTCTCCCCCTTCTTTTATGATTTTCATAAAGGCATCTTCTAGTGTTGCTTCTGCTTTTTTCATTTCAAAGATGGTTATATTTTCTTTTGCAAATTCACTAAAGATTTCTTTGTTTAAATTGATGTTCTCTTCTCCTGTTATTTCGTATTGTTTGGTATTATCTTCAAATGCTTTGATTAATTTTATGGATTTAATGCCATTTATTTTGTCTTTCATGGTTTCGATTTTATTTTCATCACCTTCTACAGTAACATAAATTATGTTATTATCTGCTACTTTTTTCTCTAAATTTTCCGGTGTATCGGTTGCTACAATTTTTCCTTTATTGATGATAATTACTCTGTCACATATTTGACTTACTTCTGAAAGTATGTGTGAACTTAAAATAACAGTATGTTTTTTTCCTAGATTTTTGATTAAACTTCTAATTTCTGTGATTTGTTTTGGATCTAACCCAACTGTTGGCTCATCTAGTATTAAAATTTTTGGGTCTCCCACTAAGGTTCCTGCTAAACTTACTCTTTGTTTTTGTCCTCTTGATAAGTTTTTGATGAGTTTGTTTTGCATTGTATCTAGTCCTGTTTCTTGAAGTACTTTTTGGATATTTTCCTTTTTTTGTTTTTTGTCAACTTTTTTTAGGTCTGCCATATAACTTACAAATTCTTTGACGGTTAAGTCAGTATACAATGGTACTCCTTCCGGCATATAACCAATTTGTTTTTTTGCTTTTTTTGCTTTTTTTACTGTGTCAAAACCATCTACCATGATATTTCCTTCTGTTTGTTCAATATAACCTGTTATCATATTCATCGTTGTACTTTTTCCAGCACCATTAGGTCCTAGAAATCCAACTATCTCTCCATCTTTTATGGTAAAGCTAATATCATCTACGGCTATAAAGCTTCCATACTTTTTTGTGACATTTTTTACTTCAATCACGAATGTTTCCTCCTTATTCTTTTCTTTGATTTTTTATCGGATTTATATTATCATTTTAAAATTTTAATGTAAATACATTTCACAAAAAGTTCACAAAACGAAAGCTTTTCTTACGGAATAAGTGTCAATAGCTATTATAAGATATAGAAGGCCCTGGCTATTAGTAGTTACTCCGTAAGGCATTTAGAGGATTTCTTATTTTTTTTATTTTTTTGTTGACATTGTTTGTATTTTGTGTTATCATATTACTGTTAATTTGATATGGGTCAGTAGCTCAGTTGGATAGAGCACAGGCCTTCTAAGCCTGGTGTCGGGGGTTCGATTCCCTCCTGGCTCACCAAAACATTATTATACAAACACTCTGTATGCGTGTTTAAATAAGTGTTTTTAACATTATCAATTGTCGGGATTGATAATGTTATTTTTTGTTTAGACACATTTCTAATTTATCAGCATATACTATATTTAGTTTTTTCCACCATATAGCACTTTTTTCTTTACATAACAATTATTTTATTATATAATATACTAGATACTATAAATATTTATTTGTTGAAGGAGGATTAGTTTTATGGAAAAACATTTTTTCTATAATGCGACACCAGAACCTGGAAACTTT
>CALXRH010000086.1 GCA_944390625.1 uncultured Clostridia bacterium | reverse complement strand
CATTTTAAAGCTCTTTCATTAAAACTCATTAGTTCTAGTTTGACACTATGCAAGTTCATATAATGAAATCCATAATCTAGAATTAATCTGATTGCCTCTGTTCCATAAGCATTATTCCAATAGTCTTTATTTCCGATAAATATTCCTAGTGTTGCTCTTCTATCTATGGTATTAATTCTTTCCAAAGATACCGTACCTATCATTTTATCTTCCTCTAATGTTACAATAACAAAGCTCGCATCTGGAGCCGAATTTTCTTCTAAATATCTTTTTTCTGCTTCCAAAGTTACTAAGTTTCCGCTTCTTCCTGTGTAATCGGTAATCGCAAAATCATTTAACCATTCTGTAAAAATTTCTGCATCTTCTGTGCTTCTTGGTGATAAATAAATTCTTTCTCCTACTAATTTTTTAAAATACTTCCTTTTTTATTCCCCCTTTATAAATTAAATTTTTCTTTTATCATTTTAGCAACATCTTTTGCTGGAATATTGGTATTATTAATCTTAAAATAATTTCGAAAGATTTTTTCTCCTTCTCCTGGTTCATCAGAATTGAGTTTATGTTTTTTTATCGATTTTAATAAATCCTGTTCACTCCATTCTAAATCTCTCTTAGAAGCTTTATGTTCTAATCGATTTGCCGTTTTGTTTCTTTTTAATCTTTCTTCTAACGATGCCTCTAATTCAATTACATAGGATTCTTCAAACAAACTCATCCAAGTATCCATTCGTGCTTTTTCTTTTTCAAAATTTTTCCCAAAGTCAAAACACCCAGTAAATATGATGCCTTTTTCATTACTTTTTGAGAATTCCTTAAAAATTTCATAGCGAATAATTTCATTCATTTTCTTATAAACTTCTTTGTCATAATCAAAGATAAGCCTTACCATTTCAATTGTCATATGGTTATGCAATAATTTATAGCCTATCATTTTGGATAGTTCTTGCCCAACTGTCATTTTTCCAACAGCTTGCGGACCAATGATTGTTACAAATTTTGGCATATGCCTCCCCCCTTTTATAAAAATAAAAAGCCTTGCTAAAGACGCCTTTAAGACTCCTTTGCAAGACTTTGAATTATCTTACTTTATCAGTGTAAGTAGCTATCTATTTTAGCTACCCTTTACCGCTCAAGTTTTTTAACTTTAGGTAAACTCTTAAATATGTTTTTTATTGTAACATATTATTTTGGTTTTGTCAAACATTAGCTATTTGCAAAAAAATGTATTTTTTTACATTTTTTCGTACGAATAATTGTAAAAATAGACATTACCATAGCCATAATTAATTATCTTCTGCCTCAATTCTTGCCAACTCTTCCTTTCTTTTAACCTTATTTGTCGTAGTTTTAATCAAAGGTTCTTTTGTCAAAATCATATGTTTTATATACTTATAAGGTGGCAAAGTTTTATTAATTTCTTTTACTTTATTCCATAAAATTTGATAAAGTTCCTCTTTTGTTTTATCCTTTAACGCCTCTTCTTTATAAACAATTTTAACAGAAACCATCGGATCATTTTTATCGCCTTTTTGTGCCATTCCATAAATTAAACTTTCTTCTACTTCTGGAAGATTGTCAATTAACATTTCCAATTCTTCTGGAAATACTTTTTTACCATTTTTAAGAACAATCACATCTTTTTCTCTACCAGTTAAAAACAAAAATCCGTCTTTGTCAAGATATCCTAAATCTCCTGTGTAAAACCAACCATCTTTTAAAACTTGTTTGGTTGCTTCTTCATTTTCGTAATAGCCAAGCATAATATTTGGCCCTTTTACTCTTACCTCCCCGATTCCATCTTTATCTTTGTTTACAATATCAACTGTTACATGATTTAAAGGATAGCCAACTGAGCCATATTTTATATATTTGTCATTTTCAGCTGCAATTACAGGGCAAGTTTCGGTTAGGCCATAACCTTGAATTAAGTGAATTCCCATCTCATTAAATTTAATAGAAACTCTTTTATCTAGTGGTGCCCCACCTGATACAATAAATCTCATTTTTCCTCCTAATTGGTCGATAACTTGTTTGAAAATGAGTCTTCTGGCATCAATATGGAATTTTAATAAAAAATTACTGATTTTGGTTGCCATATGAATTAATTTTGTCTTACCTTGTTTTTCAATTTCTTTTTCGATATTTTCATACATTTTATTTACAAGGAGTGGCACACCAATAAAGACAGATACTTGGTATTCGATTAAATTTTGTTTAATATATCTTAAACCATCTGGAAATACCGTTCGAATTCCTGCTGCTAACATAACTAACATTCCAGTTGAACCAAATATATGGTGGTATGGAAGAAATGCTATATTGGTATCTGTTGGATAAAGAGCCTCTGCCATTAACATATCTGCAATATTAGCCGCTATTGCTTCTTGGTTTAGCATAACTGCTTTTGATTTTGATGTAGTACCAGAGGTAAATAAAAGTATGCTCATGGTCTTGGAATCAACTTGATTTTCGATAAATTCTTGCTTACCTTGTTCGATTAATTTTTTTCCAGTATTTAATACTTCCTCAAAGGTTGTAAAGCCTTCTCTATTCCCCATACAGATAAATTCTTGGATATTGGTTTTTCCATTTTGTTTAATTTTTAAAATATTTTCTTCGTATTTTTCATCAAAAACAATGGCATCTGCTTTACTTCGAATTAAAGAATCCTCTAATTCATTTAATTGTAGCTCTTTGTCAATTGGAACTGATACCATACTTCCAAATAAATTGCTTAAATGAGCCACTGCCCATTCATAACGGTTTCTTCCACAAATGGCAACTCTTTTTCCTTTTAAATTTAACTGATATAAACCAGTTCCAAAGCTATTGATATCATCTAATAAATCTTGGTAGGTATGATTTTTATATTCAATACTTTTATCTTCATGCTTTATTTTCGTAACAAATGCAATATGGTTTGGATATTGTTTTACAGAATTGTAAATAACTTCTTTGATATTGTTAAATCTTGGCACTTCCCTGAATTTATTTTTTTCCTTTGATTTCATAAATTGATTTCCCCCTACTTAGTTTATAAAACTAGATTATCACACTTAGTTTACTTTGTCAATCACTTGACGAAACTTTGTAAAAATGGTATGATTTCTAAGAGGATGTGATAATATGAGTACTAAAAAAGAACTAATTTCATTAGAAAAAGTTCATATTCCTAGATGGAATGAGCTTCCTAATGTTGATTTATATTTAGACCAAGTTGTAACTTTTATAAATTCTTCTTTATCTGAATTTCTTTATTTAAATGCTAGTTCTGAGAAATCTAGTAAAGAAGAAAATCAAATTATAACCAAAACAATGATTAATAATTATGTAAAAAATAATTTAATTGAGGCACCAGTTAAGAAAAAATATTCTAAAATTCAATGTGCTAAAATTTTTGTAATTTGTATTTTAAAGCAAGTTTATAGTATGAGTGATATTTATAATTTAATTGATATTGCCTTAAAAAATTCTACGGTAGAACATGCTTATGACCGATTTTGCACTTTGTTTGAACAAGCTTTAACTTGTGCTTATAAGAAAGAAGATTTTATCGATACAGATTCGAAAAATGATAATAAATATTTGTTAAAATCTGTTTTGCTTTCCTGTAGTTATAAAATTTATGTGCAAAATGTAATATAGGAGGAAATATATGATTGCAAGAGAAAAAAATCCCGATTATTTAAATGGGTTTTTAGATTATATGGTAACGATTCAAAATAAATCCGTAAATACTGTAAAAGAATATAATTATGATTTAGCAACTTTTTTAAAATTTATTAAAATTCACTTTCATTTAACCGATGAAACTGATCTACAAAAAATTGATTATGATGATGTTAGTCTAGATATCATTTCAAAAATAACCTTAGATGATTTACATTCTTTTTTAGCTTATTTGACAACTAATTTTCATAGCAAAGCTTCCACTAGGTCAAGGAAGGTTTCTAGTTTAAGAGTCTTTTTTAATTATCTATGTGTAAAAAATATAATTAGCATAAATCCTACGCAAAATTTGGAAACACCCAAACTAGATAAAAGACTTCCTAAATATTTAAGCTTAGAGCAAAGTAAAAAATTATTAGAAGTTTCCGAAAATGAAGATAACCGAAATTATGAACGTGACCATGCTATTACTACTTTGTTTTTAAATTGTGGTATGCGTCTTTCGGAACTGGTTGGAATTAATATAAAAGATATCAATTTTGAAGATTGTCAAATGAATGTAATTGGTAAAGGAAATAAGGAAAGAACGATTTATTTAAATAAAGCTTGTATTAAAGCTATCAACGAATATTTAGCAGTTCGACCAAAAGAAGGGATAAAAAAAGATACTAAAGACTCTGATAAAGCATTATTCTTAAGTGAAAGGCGTCAACGTATTGGAAAAAGAACAGTTCAAGATATTATTTATAAAGAACTTAGGTTAGCTGGAATTGATAGTACGAAATACTCGGTACATAAGTTACGTCATACAGCAGCTACTCTTATTTATCAATATGGTGGTGTTGATATCAGGGCTTT
>CALXRH010000085.1 GCA_944390625.1 uncultured Clostridia bacterium | reverse complement strand
CTTTTTCCATTCTTCTAATACACTGGTAATTTTTCTTTCTAACATTTTTACCACCTCATAAATCTCTTTTCTTTATTATATTATACAATTTTTTGTTAATTTATGCAAGTTTTTATGAGGACTTTTGCTATAACTTTACAAGTTTTTATGAGGACTTTTTAAATTTAATTGCAAGTTTTTTTTATGACTTTTTATAGATAATTGCATTTTTATTACAATGACTGGTCCACAGCTTATGGCATATCTTTGCCAAGTGAATATGTGGCTTGAAAAGTATGAGCCTAGGATTGAGGTTTAAAATTTAAATAGGTCACATTGTGACCTATTTAAATTGGATCTTGGAAAATCACACAACGCATGATATAAATTAACTCATGAATGTCTTCATGTCCAACTTCAACATCTGCATATTCTACAATCTGCTTTATAAAATGGTCCTCTTTTGATATATCATTATCATCATCAAGCCTATGCTCATAATAAAAAACTTTACATACTCCTTGTGGATTTGATACTGTAATCCAGAACTTATATCGGTCTAATTCTGGATGCCTACGAGGTCCTTGTACTTTAATGTCAGTAATTGGATGTTTTCCTTCCATAAATAATTCCTCCTTGCCAAAATTTTTAAAATTTTAAAAAAAATTACACACTTTACTTGACAAAGTCTTTTACACTATCTAACAGAGTTTTTAAAACAAAAAATCCAACTCTTATCGAGCTGGATTTTTTGTTTCTTGGGCTCCTATTTCAGGACACCCTCATTTTACATTCTTAAATCTTTCTCATTATTATAAATAAAGTATCAATTTCATCCTTTGTAACAAAATTAATATTTATCTTATAATATTCAAACCATCTGGTTAATATTTGAATGTTCTTAATTAGTTGCTTTTCTTCATATGGATTTTTTTCAAATAATAAATCTTTTATAAGAAATGCTAAATATAACCTCGCCTTTTGATTCTCATGTCTTTTATTCATTTCTTCCATAGTTTCTTTTTTTAATCCTAGAAGTAGCTTAACATTTACTTTTAGATTTTCTAAAGCTTCTTTCCGTTCTTGATACCTTTTAATTTTATAATAATATCTAATTTTATTCATATTCTTCCTCCTTGCCAATTGGCTTTCTAAAATAAGTTAACAAGTTGCTATTTATATAATCTGCTCTTAAATTAGAACAGGAATTTTCAAAAATGTATTACTTAATATATTAACATATTTAAGTAAATATTTCAATTTAATTTATTTCATTAACTTTATCTTTTAGTACATCTTTTTTACAATTTCATTGAAATATAATATATAACTTGAGGTCACAATTTTGTTAGGTAATCACAATAAATATATTAATTTTTATAAAAATGCTTGCTTATTTTTTCTGGATTTGACTTCAATTGCTGTAACTTAATTTATGCAAGTTTTTTTGACGACTTTTTATAACCCAGAAAAGTACGACCACTATGCCGTACTTTTCAATTTTTTTTTGCGAGTATTTTGTCAATTATAACTAGCACATATCCCATGATAAGAATAAGTACTGTAATTACAACCATCCAGCAAGCTACTTTTGCCATACCGATTTTACTATAATCTAAAAAGAAATAGGCAAAGTCCCTTGATCCACCAATACCATAAAAATGCCTTCCTTTTGCATGTAACCAATAAACAAAGCAAACATACATACATGGTAATAAAAGCCATAGCCACGGGTAATACCATTTAAAATTTCCTTTTTTCTCCCAAATAAAGTAATCCAACATAACTAGTATTGGAGATATTACATGTACAAGTAAATTTCCAATTGCTTTACCTGTTATTCCATCAGACACGGTATACATTGGAAAATCATTTGGCAATAAAGCAACTAAATAAACAACCGCTGTGAGTAATATAGCAATTGTAATAGCCCCTTTGCCTATATGGTAAATTGACCGATTTCTACTCTTTTTTAATGTAAAAAAGAGAAATGCAAATAAGCACAAAACATTACTTTGCATGGTATAATAGCACATCAAGATTTCTGGTTTTGTTGTATTTACTAAATTTAAAATAATCCCAGTTGACAAACTCGCAATGGTAAGAAACCGATAAATAAAAAATACTTTTTTATTCATTTCGTTCCTCCTTGTATAATGCTGAAATTAATTGTTACTATTTCATTATACCACTTTCATAGATTTATGCAACTTTCTACCTTTCTTCCTATAACCGCAAATCTCCCATCCTTTACGTGATACGAACAGGTTGATAAAGTAATTAATTGTTCTCCAAATTTTGCTGTTTTATCAATCGAATAAAGTGACTCTTTTTTTGCATTTTCAACAAAAACGTTATATTCTTCTTCTGTTTCAGCATTGACAAAATAATAATAACGAAATACATTTTTTTCTGATTTATAAAAAACCCTTGTTTTTAATACTGCTATAATTTCATATTCTGCATCTTCATTTTCCGTTGTAAAGCGGATTACAGGATGTTGTTTATAAAAACTTTCCTTTTCATATTTTAATAGTTCTTGAAACATCGTACCATTATTCATGTTATGCCCATAGATTAGTAAATTACTACTTGGTGTCGACCAATCATAATCCTTTGTTAAAAATATGGATCCATTTTTGGATTTTTGTTTTTTATAATTATGTGTCATGTAATATTCGTTATCTGTACCTTGTAATACGGGATAATTGATACTCGTATCTTCGATTTCAAGCCATCCTACAATATCTGCATTTTCTTCTTGCAATTTTTCAACTTTAAGCATTCTTTCTGTTTGTTTTGGCATTTCTTCTACTTGGCCACTTTCTTCTTGTTCTTCCTGTGTTTTTTCAGTTGACTCATGTTGTATATTACCTGCTGTTTCTTCTGCCAATTGTTTATCCTGAATTTCTACTGTATTTAATAATTGAGATTCTTCTAATGATTCTTTTTTCAGTTTAAAAACATTTATGATATAGATTGCAGATAAAATAATTAATAAGAAGAAAAGAACATATAAAAATAATTTTTTTCTTTTTAATTTAACCTTTTTTTTCATTTTTTCTCCTCAAATAGATAGAAGGATAGACATTTGCCTATCCTTTTTATTTTTTTAGACTGATACTTTTTGGTTATCATGAAGAGGAACCAAAAAGAACCGGTCCTAATGGCTCCTTTTTATCAAAATGATAGCCATAAATGAAAATACTATTCCTAAGATAGCTATTGCTAAATAGTTTGGCATTCCTGTTTTTGGTGTTTCGTCTTTTTCTTGTCCGCTTGCTTCTGGCAAAGTTGTTTCTGGCTGATTTTCTTCTGGTTCAGTTGTTTCTATTTTAGAAACTTTTGCATAGACGGTTGTATCTGTATCAATTGGATTACCAAAGTTAAATTCATCCGTATAATCTGCATCTGTATAGAAACCATCAATTACATAATTTTCTTCTAATTTAACAGCATTTTTTAGTAATTCTGCATCAATTGTTTTTCCTGTATCAACCGTAATTTTAAAGGTTTTGTCAGCAGCAAAAATTGTAATTAAATTTTGTTTTGTGTCTACATTAGGAGTTGCTTTTTCTGGTACTGTTGATTCAGAAACAACTATATCATTTTTATCAGTTAAAACGACTTTGTTTCCTGCAAGAACTACTTTATTGCTTGTATTTGAAGTATTAGTTACTGTAAATTCGGTAAGATGTCCGTTTTCTGCTACTCTTACAACATTTTCGCTTGTATCTGATGTTAATTCTCCATTCATGGTTAATGTTGGATTGTTGGTAGCATAGGCTCCTTTATCGATTTCTATACCATTGTTTGCTCCTGTTCCATTATAGCCTAAATGTAAATCGATAACTTCCACATTACCACCATTTAGAAGTACGCCACCATAATTAAATCCTGTTATGGTAACATTATCTAAAATAACAGTTGCTCCATCATAAGATTGCACACCATATTTTGGTCCGTTTTTTAGGTTAATATTTTTTAAGGTAAGTTTTCCATTGGAAAATTGTGCTGTAAACATAGTTTGGTTTCCTGAAGTAGATGTCCACTCATTCGATCCTACTACATTATGCCCATTACCATCTATGATAAGCTCTTTTTCAATGACAATTGGTTTGGTAACTGTTATGTCATTTTGTAATGTAATAGTTGATCCTCCATCTACAGTTGATACTGCATTATTTAAAGATTCCTCATCATAAACTAATGTTGCCGCATGTGTAATATTTGGCAAAATTAGTGAAATAGCAAAGATTGCTATCGAAAATAAAATAAGTTTTATTGTTTTATTCATAATTTTTTTACCTCCACTAAAACTTATTTTATCCTTTTTTATTTTAATTATTTACAAATTTTTTAATAAAAAATTTCCAAATTTAAAAATCTAACTAGGGTTATTTTTTCCTTGGCTAAAACATTCTATAAATTTAAATTGTTAAATTTCTTAATAGGTAAAAAAAAATAGTTAAGTTTTACTTTAACTATTTTTCTATCTATTTTGGGAATTATTATGTTAAACTTTAATTATTATTTACCCATCTTAGCATTTTGATGTCTTTATATTTTTCTAG
>CALXRH010000084.1 GCA_944390625.1 uncultured Clostridia bacterium | reverse complement strand
ATCAACCTTTTACAGTTGATTTATCAATACTTCGCCAAAGTGCGACGATTTTACTTAATGGAGCCAATAAGCAGAATCGAACTGCTGACCTACGGGTTACGAATCCGTTGCTCTACCAACTGAGCTATATTGGCATATGGAAACTAGCCAAGTTATTTTTCGCTAGTTTCATTTTTATTTTCATTCACAACTGTTGTAGTAGATTTCACAATTTGAACTCTATCTCCTACATTTAAGCCTGATGTAATTTCGACATAGTAATCATCTGAAATACCAGTTTCTATGGTAACAGGCTTTGTGGTTCCGTCTGCTTGCACTACATCCACAAATTCTTGATTTTCATCATTTTTTTGTATAGCTTCTATGGGAAGTGCTACAACATTTTCAGCTTTTTCAATAATTACGGTGCAAGTAGCCGTCAAATTTTCTTCTATTTTTTCATCTGGATTAGTAACTTCGATATTAAGAGTGGATTTGTTATTCGTATTTTGACTAATTTGAGTAACCCTGCCTAAGTAGCTTAATGTCTCTTCTTCTTTTTTTATTGAAATTTCAACCTCTTGCCCAGTTTTAGCTTTTGCTAGGTCTTTATCTTCAATCGATAAAGTAATTTGGTATGCTTTTTCTATATTTTCTTCTACTTCATCATTTTCTGTTTGATTATTTTCTTGCTCTTGCGTAACTTGTGAGTTTTCTAAATTCTGAGTTTCTCCCTCTTGTTTTTCTCTATATTCAACATTTCCTGTTCCAGTTAGTGTATTTTTTATCGTAACGGTTGTTGCTGTCATTTCTATAATGCTTGTTGTTGTAACGGTGCTCTCCCCTGCATTGGATGTTTTTTGGCTAACCCATACACTATAGGCAAGCGATATAGCTAAAGCTATTCCCATTATTAATATAATAATCCAAGATTTATTCTTCATCTAACCGCCTCTTTATTTATAAACTTTTATTATGCTTTTTTATTATAAACGAAAAAATGAAAAATTACAACCTTTTTTTCTGAAAAATCCCATTTTTTATTGCTGAATTTGTGATTTTGTAGTATGATAGATGTATCTTTTTAGAAGGGAAAACGTTTTTATGAAATTATTTTATTTAACATCTAATTCGAGCGATGAAACAATGAAAATTGCAAAAACTCTTGCCTCCTATTTATCGAATGGAGATACTGTTGTTTTAACCGGTGAATTAGGGTGTGGAAAAACTAAATTTACAGAGGGATTTTTAAGCTATTTTAACTTGCAAGATGAAATTTCAAGTCCTACCTTTAATATTGTTCAAGAATATCTATGTACTGCTGCAAATATTTATCATTTTGATGTTTATCGATTAGCTGATGTAGACGAATTTTATGCCATTGGTGGTGAAGAATATTTTGAAAAAGGTATCTGTTTAATCGAATGGGGCGAATTAATAGAAGAAGCTTTACCTTTGGAATACCTAAAAATTTCTTTTCAAAAAGATCCTTCTAAAGAAAATACTCGTACATTAAAATTTGAAGCATTTGGAAATAACTATGAAACTATTTTAAATCATATAAAGGAGGAATTCCATTGAAAATTTTAAGTATTACTACATCAAGTCCAATTTGTAGTGTAGCTATTTTAGAAGATTTTTCGTCAATCAAAGAAATCTCATTAAATAATGGTTTAACTCATTCGGAAACCTTAATGCCAATCATTAAACAAATATTAGATGAAACCAATTTACAATTAAGCGATATAGATTTACTTGTCTGTGATATTGGTCCAGGTTCTTTTACTGGTATTCGTATTGGCATTTCCACCATAAAAGCTTTTGCCGATAGTTTAAATATAAAAGCTATTGGGATTAACTCTTTAGAAGCTCTTAGCTATCACGTTAAGACCTGTGGGCTTGTTTGTTCTTTACTAGATGCCAAAAAAGATAATGTCTATTGTGAAATATTTGAACATACAGATGAATCTTATTTTGTAAGAAGAATTGCATCTTTTGAAAATATTGAGCATTTTTTATTAGAATTACAAAATTTAAAACTAGCATATCCTTTAACCTTTGTTGGGAATGGTGCTATCCATTATAAAGAAAAAATTTTAAAATACCTGCCTAATAGTAAATTCACTTTAAATCATGATTTGTCTGCTATCTATGTTGGAAAGGCTGGTATGTATCATTACCAAAACGAAATTATTTCTAATCTAGAACCTCTTTATCTTAGAAAATCAGAGGCAGAGCAAAAATGGGAGGAAAAACAAAATGGAAACCACCAATCTTAGCATCTCTATTATGAATAAACAAGATTTAGAAGCCATCCAAGATATTTTAGAAAAAGATTTTGATGATTTTTGGAATTACTCTATTTTTAAAAGTGAACTTGAAAACCCTCATTCTGTTTATTTTGTTGCAAAGATAAATTATGAAATTGTAGGTTTTGCTGGAATTTTAATAATTCTGGATGAAGTCGAAATTACCAATATCGTTGTCAAAAAGACTTATCGAGGTTGCCGGCATCTCTAAGCAATTAATGAACTACTTAATCTGTTATTGTAAAGAAAATGGCCTATCTAAAATAAACCTTGAAGTAAATTCTACCAATCCCATAGCCATTCAGCTTTACCAAAAATTTGGTTTTATACAAGTTGGCAATAGGAAAAACTACTACAAAAATGGAGATGGCTTGTTATTTACAAAAATTTTGTAACTCATTTTTCATCCATTTATCATGAAAAAGAGTAATAAAAAGTTCTTGACTTTTTACTACTCTTTTTGTTTTCTCTCTTGCATATGATAACAAACCTTAGCTACGATAAAGTTTGGCGTAATTTTAGAAAAGAATTTGGCACATTTAATGATAAATCCAGGAACAATATTAAATTTACCTTTTAAAAACTTTTGAACGGCATATTTTGCCACATATTCACTTGATTTCGAACTTAAATTAAATTGAACACCTGCCACCTTATTAAAATTAGTATCTACCGGTCCTGGTTGCAATACACTTATTTTCACGTTTGATTTTTTCTTATTTAGTTCCTCTCTTATCCCCTCAGATAATCTCAAAACATAAGCTTTTGAAGCATAATAAGCACACATCAAAGGCCCTGGCATACTTCCTGCTATGGAAGATACATTTAGTATTTTTCCTTCATTTTTCTTTACCATATCTTGTAAATACAACTTCGTTAAAATATGCACAGCCACTATATTCGTTTGTATCAGGTTTATTTCTTTTTGTAAATCTGTATTGGTAAATTCGCCAAATACTCCAAATCCTGCATTATTAACCAATAAATCAATATCTTTATTTTCTTGATAAAGTTGTTTGCAATTTTCTTCTATGGCTAAATCCATAGAAACAGTTTTTACTGTAACTTTATAGTTTTCTTCTAATTCTAGTTTTAAGTTATTTAATCTTTCTACATTCCTTCCTACTAAAACTAAATTATATTTTCTCATGGCAAATTCTCTTGCCATATCTCTTCCAATACCAGAAGAAGCACCAGTTATTAAAACATTCATTTTTGCCTCCTTTTTTTTTATTTTTGACAGATAATTTTTTATTGGGGACATACCGTTTCGCGATATGGTTTGTATACAATGAAAAACGTTATGTGAAGTGTTTTATTGCTTGTTTTTATTTT
>CALXRH010000083.1 GCA_944390625.1 uncultured Clostridia bacterium | reverse complement strand
GACTTGGTTCATGGATACATATCCATCTTGACCGTCAAATGTTTTGATTTCGCCTTTTCTAATAGCAAATGGCGATACTTGTGCTTTGATTTGGTTATCTTCAACCATTTTTTAACTCCTCCTTTTTTTTATTTTAGGTTATGTATCTATTGTAACACCCCATTTATTTTTTGTCTATACTTAAAAATAAAATATAGGTTTTATCTTATTGTTCATTTTTCAATAATGCCGTTATTTCTTCATTTGTCAAATATCTCCATTCTCCTAATTTTAAATCTTTCACATCAATATTTCCTATTTTACACCTGTGAAGAGCTAACACTTTTTTGTGAATCGCTTCGCACATCTTTCTTACTTGCCTATTTTTTCCTTCATGTATCGTAATTTGAATTCTGGATTGATTTTTTTGCTCTTCTATTTTTAAAATTTTTACTTTGGCTGGTCTGGTTTTATAGTTATCATCTATAACTACACCTTGCTCCAATTTTTCTACTTCTTCCCTGGTTATCATTCCAGAGATTGTAACATTATAAGTTTTGTTAATTTCGTGTTTTGGATGAGTCAATCGATTAACAAAATCACCATCATTAGTTAGAATTAAAGCTCCTGATGTATACATATCTAATCTTCCAACAGGAACAATTCTTTTATCTACTTTGACTAAATCTAAAACTTTATCTCTTCCAAATTGTTCTTTTACAGTTGTTACATAGCCAATTGGTTTATTGAGTAATATATATATTTTTTCTTCTTCTAGGTTT
Organism: uncultured Clostridia bacterium; assembly: GCA_944390625.1. Lineage (GTDB taxonomy): Bacteria > Bacillota > Clostridia > TANB77 > CAG-508 > CAG-269. The sequence goes on along the minus strand of CALXRH010000083.1, from coordinate 6,959 downwards.
ACCATTTTTCCATTATATTTTACTTCATCTGTTTTGGGATTTACTTTTGTTCCTAATTCTTGAACCACTTTTCCATTGACTTCGACTTTTCCTTCTAAAATTAATTCTTCACATTTTCTTCTTGAGGCTATGCCACTTGCTGCTAAATATTTTTGTAATCTCATTTCTTCCATTTAATTTTCCTCTTTTAATTGGTTTATCATTTCTTGAAAATAAGTTGGAATTTTAGCTTCCAATTTCATTGGCTCCTTGGTAATAGGATGTTTGAATTCAATTTTCCAAGCATGCAAGCATTGTCCTTTTATTCCCCACTCATTTTTGCCGTTGGAATAAACTTCATCTCCCACAATAGGAAATCCGATATGAGATAGATGAACTCTTATTTGATGGGTTCTTCCTGTTTCAATGTTGATTTCTAACAAAGTGTATTTTCCCTTATACCTTCCTAGTACCTTAAAATGCGTAATTGCTTCTTTTCCTTTTTTATCTACTGCCATTTTCTTTCTGTCTTTGGTGCTTCTTGCAATTGGCATATTAATGGTTGCTTCGTTTTCTTTTACGATTCCTCTAACTAGGGCAAGATATGTTTTTTTCACTTCATGATTTTTTAATTGTTCACTTAATACAATATGTGCTTTATCATTTTTAGCAACAAGGATGGCTCCTGATGTGTCTTTATCTAATCTATGCACAATTCCCGGTCTTATCTCTCCTCCTATCCCAGAAAGAGAATCTTTACAAATTGCCACGACAGCATTGACTAATGTTCCATCTAAATTTCCATTTGCAGGGTGAACTACCATTCCTTTTGGTTTATTGACAACAAGGATGTCTTTATCTTCGTAAATAATATCTAATGGAATATTTTGTGCCTTTAAATTAATTTCTTTGGCATCTGGTACTTTTATTTCGATTTCGTCACCAACTTGCACTTTGTAGGCATCTTTGGTTTTGGCACCATTTACTTTTATATTTTCTTCTTTGATTAATCTTTGAACTGCTGTTCTTGATAAATCTTTTTCAATGGATGGAATGAATCCATCAATTCTTTTTCCCGCTTGTGCTTCCTGTATTTTTATTTTTTTGATATTCATCTTTTATCACCTTTTCATTTTTCTTATCTTTTAAAATTTTCATAACATTTTTGGTTAAAATAGCTGCTAGTCCAATCCATGCAATTCCTATATAGATATAGGCAAAATTAAAGTGAAAGTCTTTTCCTAGATGCATAAAAACAATTACATTTTGGTTCCATACTCTATCGATTAAGTTTCCAATGGCTCCTGCTATGGCGAAACTTAAAATAATTTTGGTATCTAGCTTTATAAAGGTATTGTCATTGGTTATATATCTGATAATCATGAGTATAATTATGATTGTCATTATAATATAATATCCGTTATTGCTTGTGTCAATATTTTCATCTGGAATCATGTTCCAACCTTTATGAAAAGCTATTATTTTGGTAATTTGGTCTAAAATGATTGCAATGATAATAATTAGAATAAGAATTTTATTTTGCTTTTTATTGTTATCTTTTTTCATTCTTTTCTCCTTCTACAGGGACCAAAAAGACCCGGTCCCTTTGGTCCCATTTTACTATAAATTTGATAAAATATCAACACATAAAGGTTTACATTATGTATTCTTTGTGATATAATGGCTCTAAATTTAAGGTAAGGAGTAACTATTATGGATCAAAATACAAGTAATAGTTTGGCACAAGATAAAGTTTTGATATTATATGTTTTAAATAATATGAAACGCGATATTACGGAAAGCGACTTATTTAAGTTGATATCTCCTATCAATAATATGAATTACTTTTATTTTAAACAAGTCTTGACAGATCTTGTTGATTCCAAACTAGTAGGAACTTACACGAAAGATGATGCAGATGAAGATACACAAGCAGTTTATGTATTAACTTCTGATGGAAAAAATTCGTTAAATTTAACCATTGACGTTTTGCCTGGACTTTTGAAATTAAAAACAGATACTACATTAAAAAATGAGATTAATAATATCGTTGCAGAAGATTCTATTGTAACGGAATATATACCTGAAAATGAACATTCTTATACGGTAAAATGTAAAATTGTTGAAAATAATAAAACGATTTTTGAAATTAGAACTTTTGCTGGGTCAAATGAATATGCTAAGTTGATTTCTGATAATTGGAAAGCTAATGCGAATAGTATTTATCCTAAAATTTTGAATTTGCTTACAGAAAAGTCATAAAAAGCACCTTATTTTATTAATCTGGATTAGCTAAATATACACACTAATTTTATTGTACCCAAAAAAACAAACTAAAGGAGCTAAAAAATAGATGGAAAATAACAATAAGACCCAGCAACAAGTTATCTATATTAATATCGATGATTCAGGAAAATTAGTATCAACTGAAAAAGTTTCTATTTATGCTGGTGTAGTTTTTACTTCTAAAAACGAAAAAGATAAATTTATTACTCAATATAGAAGTATTGTAAAAAATATTCAATGCAAATACTGTAATCAAAATATTGTAATATGCAAAAGCAATAGAGCTTGTCCAGAATTAAAACATAATATGTTAAAACCCAAACATTGTAGACAATTAATGAATTATATAAAAAAATATTCAATATTATGTTGTATTATCAATAATAATAAAGTATATTCCAACATAAAAGATAATACAGCTTCTAGAGGTAGATTTTTAGATTTCTCTTTGAAATTACTTATAAAAAGAACTATAAAAGAATTAATTAAAGAAGAAAAATTAAATCCTCATTTACCAATTAAACTAGTTATTAATATAGATGAACAAACCACTAAAACCAATGGGTATTATAATTTGAGAGATGGAATCATTGAAGAATTAAAGTATGGAATCGTTAATTATAATTATAGTTGTTATCATACTCCTATTGTTTTTTCTGACTTAGAAGTAAATATATGTTATCAAAAATCAGAAAAAAGCTATCTAATTCAAGCGTCTGACTTAGTAGCAGGAACAATTCGACAATTATATTTAAATAATATTAATGACTTGTTAGAATTTACTAAAAAAACAAATTTTATTAATTATAAAATAATTTTACCATAATATAAAAAAGAAAAGAGAGCCTATGCTCTCTCCCCAACTAGACTGACGTACTTAGTATACGCTTAATTAATAAAAATCAGTATCTAGCTATCGACCGAACAAAGAATTTCTTCTTCTGGTATTTTAATTGTAACATTTTTAGAATTTAATGTCAACAATATGTTATTATTTTATGAAAAAATATAAAAAATTATACGAAATTATATAACCTTTTTGTATTATTTTACATATATAAAAGCCTGTAGTTATTGAAAATTCAATAGCTACAGGTTTTACTTTTTTGGTAGCGAAGCGGAGATTCGACCTCTCGACACCGCGGGTATGAACCGCGTGCTCTAGCCAACTGAGCTACTTCGCCATATCTTGTGATGGTATTTATTATACCCAGTTTTTAGCATTTTGTCAAGAGTTTTATCTATTTTTTCTATTTTTCTACCTCTGTATAATAAAAATTCAACTAATATGTTATCTTTGCTATTTTTCACATAAACTACTTAATATCAAATTTTAAAATATTCTTTTATCAGTTTAATTAAGTCATTTAATTCTTTAAATTTATTGGTATTCATAAAAATTCCAAATTCTATTTTTCCTAATTTTATCGATGTCTTTACTTCTACTAAATTAAATTTTTTATAATCTTTTTGTGACACATATTCTCTTGTTATCAAACCTAATGCTTTTCCTGAACTTGCAAGCTCTAAGATAGTATGATAACTACTGTTTTTTAATTTTAATTTTTTACCTACCGTTAATTCTTTTATTCTGGTTACTGCTTGTGCATAGTTTCTGGGCGTATATATCATTTGGTCCTCTATATTTTCAAATGTTAATTCTTGATTGGCAAAAACTCCATCTTTGCTGGTTATTATGATATCATGTAAATAGCCTAATTTTATATATTGAATCCCACTTAATAGCTCTGAATCTTCTTTCTTAGAAAAAACAATATCTAGTTCTTTATTTTGTAATTTTTTCATCATTTTTGGTGTTTCTTCACAAATTAAGTTTAAGTTAACATTAGGATATTTTAGACAATATTCATTAATAACATTCCCAAAGATACAGCTTCCCATATGATTATGGGTTCCTATATTAATAACTTTTTCTTTACCAATTTGTTGGTCTATTCTAATTAATTCTTGTATGGGTTCTTTTATTTTTTCATATAACTTTTTTCCTTCTAATGTCAATTCGACCCCTTTGCTTTTTCTTTCAAATAATTTGATTCCTAACTGTGTTTCCAAATTTTTTATTTGTTTTGTAATGGCCGGTTGAGAAGTATTTAATTTTTCACTTGCTTTGGTAATGTTTGCTTCTTTTGCAACGGTTACAAAAATTCTATATAATTCAAAATCTATCATTTTTTCACTCCTCGCTTTTATATATATCACAAAAGCATGAAATATTCAATTTATTTCATGCTTTTATGATAGAATTCATTTCTTAAATAAAACTTAACAAATTTTTTAAAGATGTTTTGATTTGCTCATCATCTTGTTTGTTTAAGTTGAATTGAATCTGTTCGTTTTTACACCCAGACAAGTGCAATATAAGGTTTGATGATAAAAACAAACTAAATACTCCCTCTTGACAATTACCAGTTTTATAAAAAGGGCATTTTTGGATACAAAAATTGGCATACTTTGCTCCCCTTGTAGAATCTTTTACTTGAATCCAATTGTTTTTTCTAAAATAAGCACTCATGGGAATTCCATGTCCTTTACTGATGAGAGGTGTGGTCCATTCTGATTGTGAAGTATCTGAATTTTTATCTAAAAATCCTGAAAACTTACTCATAGGAACAAAAAGATTGTCCCATAATTGAAATGCCTCTTTCCCTCTTAAGATATGTTCAAATCCTAAATATTCTGAAAACTTATTCAAGTCTAATAATTTTACGTTAACCTGAAGTTCATCGATTGCTTTTAATACAAGCGGTTCTACTTCCCTTTCATTTAATTTGGTTACCACAATATTATATCTTACTGGAATATCATTTTTTCGTAACACTTTTGTCGTTTGAATAACTTTTTCAGAAAGATATTTTTGAAAATGTACTCCATCTAAATATTCTGATATACTATCTACACTAAAAACAATATCGATTCGGTCTTTGTATTTTTTTAGCAAATTTATGGATTCTAGAATTTTAAAACCATTGGTATTAATTCTTACTTTGGTTTGGCTAAACTTCATAATATGTTCGATAAGTTCTGTAAAATAGCTTACACAAGTGGGTTCTCCTCCTGTAATTCTGAAATGATTTATCCCCACATTATAAGCTAGTGCAATGATTCTTTTCATTGCATAGAACGATATGGTTTGTTTTTCTTTTGAAATGCTTTCTCCCCCTTCTTTACAGTAAAAACATCGATAATTACAATCGGTTGTTAAGGCTATGGCTAAATAAGTGTTAATCCGTTTTTTCATCTAATTTACCTCCCTAATACTATTAGTATCTGTTAATGAAAAATAACTCTTATTATTTTAGCATGATATTTCTATTTTGAAAAATACATAAATGTCATTTTGTAATAACTAAATGGAATATCATTTTTATTTTTAAAAACCTACCTGTTTTTGACATCGATTCTCTATATATTCTTTCGCACATCTTCTTATAGCCTCCATTTTTTGCTTTGTCTCATTGTTTTTATATTCTATTCTGTCTACTAAAATATCAATATAGTTATTTTCTTTTACATATTCTAAAGATACCTTGAAATTTAAATCAAATATAAATGCAATTACACAAACCCAATAATCTATCATTGTTTTTCTATCTGCCAATTTGATACATTTATGTTCTAAAAAATCATTATATACTTTTGTACTTATGTTTTCATAATTTATGGTTTCAGGATTATATATCTCTGGAAACATATCTTCAAATTTATCTTTTTGCTTCACTCTAAAATTATCAAGTTTATCTGCATCTCTTATTATTTTACAATGTAATAATTCTACATCTGTTAAATTCTGCTCTATTTCAAATTTATTATGATTGTAAATTGCTTTTCTGATGATGTTATCATATTGGTCGTCTTTTATGAATTTTCTAATTAAGTCTTCTTCGAACAAGACTTTTACCCCAAATTCTGCATGTTCCATTTTTTTGTCATCAAAGTCTTTAAATTTCTTTAGTTGTTCAAATCTTCCTATATCATGTAATAATCCGATTAGTTTGGCAAGTTCTATATTTTCTTTATCTAATCCTAATTTGGTAGCTATATATTCACTCTTCTTTACTACTTCATAGGTGTGTCTTATTTTGAGCGCAGTACTTCCTTCTTGTGTATTGTAATTTTTTAAATATTCTTTAAATGCTTTTTCGGCTATTTTTAAGTCCATTATTTTACCTCTTTTCTTTCATCTATAACACTTGATTTAATTCTATTTCCTATAATTATACATGACTTCTCATACAAAAACTAGCGAACAAACAAAAAAATAACAGATAAGTATTATCTGCTACTCATGGATCCTTCGCGAGAGACGTTTTCGAAAAGTCTATCACAAAAAAGTTACTTATTTCCGTTTCAAATGTAGTTATAGCAATATATCGCAAGAATGGTATGTACAAGTTGGCGTTTTTTTGCTATATCTGTTGTTTATAATTTAACATAAATTTTTAGGTATTGCAACAAAAAATTAAAGATTATTTTTATATTTTTCTACTTCTTCATAAATTTCATTCCAATTATTTACTCTTATAATTTCTTTGTCATTAATATCAGCATTCATTTTTGTTGTCATTAAAATAGATTTAATACCATTATCTGTTAATTCTCTACAGGTTTCATAGCTATCTTCTATACATAAATCAATTTTGTTTTCTTTAAAAAATTTTAATTTATCACTTATA
>CALXRH010000082.1 GCA_944390625.1 uncultured Clostridia bacterium | reverse complement strand
TCTGCACTTTTATCTATTTATTCATAATTTTTATATTCTATTATTTTAAAGTTTTTTGTTAGAGGATACTTATTTATTATTCTTATTTTTTGGTTTTGTATGCTAACGGTTTTTCATTATGACCATGCGCCAGCATTTAGTACGATAGTTACCACCAAAGCAATCAAAGTAATTCCTTTATTTCTAGCACTCGTATCTCTTTCAATTTTTTTACATTGCTCTATTTTTTTCTCATAAACTCTATCAAAAAGCATCTATTTATCCTCTCTTTCTTTTGCAATAAATTTACATGCAATTTACAATCATTTTAGTTGCACTATTTATAGTTTATCATATTAATAATTGTTATTCAATACTTTTAATAATTTGTAATTAAAATGTAATATTTTTGTAACTTTAATTTAGGTAAAAAAAATCACCCTATAAATTAGCGTGATTTTTTTTATATTAAACTAACATTAAAACTGCCATTGGAGCATTGTCACCTCTACGTGGCTCAGCTTTTACAATTCTTGTATATCCTCCAACTCTATCGGTATATTTTGGAGCGATTTCATTAAATAGTTTTGATGGTAAATCTACATTTTCTCCATTTATTTTAACTTTGTTTATTTTTGTCATAATTTTTCTTCTTGCATTTAATCTAGATGGCATATCTTTTTGTCTAGATTCTGTTGTTTCTTCTTTTACAACTTTCAAAAATTCTTTTCCGTTTTTGCTTTTTACAAGTTCTGTTAATTTATTACCTTTTGAATCTAGTTTTGCTTTTACAACTTTTACATCTACCATTTCGAAGTTGTCTTTTTCTTTAACAGCTAGCGCTATGATAGAATCAGCTATTTTTTTCACTTCTTTGGCTCTTGCTTCTGTTGTGGTTATTTTTCCATACATAATTAAATCTGTTGTTAATGTTCTTAACATTGACATTCTAATGTCTGTTGTTCTTCCTAATTTTCTGTTAGCCAATTTATTCAACCTCCTTGTATAAATTTTTGGTTTTTATTCTTATTCCTCTTCTGGTGCAAAATCTAATCCTAGAGCATGTAATTTGGCCACTACTTCATCTAAAGATTTTTTGCCTAAGTTTCTTACTTTCATCATATCGGATTCAGTTTTATTTGCTAAATCTTCTACGGTTGAAATTCCTGCACGTTTTAGGCAATTGAATGATCTTACTGATAATTCCAATTCTTCAATTGATTTTTCTAGAATTCTCTCTTTTTTGTTTTCTTCCTTTTCTATCATGATTTTTGTATTTTTGGTAGCTTCTGATAGATCAATAAATAATTCTAAGTGACCGGTTAATATTTTTGCAGCTAAACTTAATGCTTCATAAGGTTTTAGGCTTCCATCTGTCCAAACTTCGATTACTAATCTGTCTAAGTCTACCATTTGTCCAACTCTCGTATTTTCAATTTGATAATTTACTTTTTTTACTGGAGTATAGATGGAATCGATTGGAAGTACTGATATATCTTGATCAGCATTTTTGTTTTTATCTGATGATACATATCCTCTGCCTCTGTTTGCTGTTAATTCCATAACTAAATGGCCACCTTCGCTAACCGTTGCTATATGTAAATCTGGATTTAATATTTCAACTGTTCCATCAGTTTGAATATCTCCTGCTTTTACTTCGCCTTCTCCTTTGAAGTCTATATGTAAAACTTTTTCTTCTTCTCCATCGAATTTTAGTCTTACATTTTTTAAGTTTATGATGATTTCTGGTACATCTTCTACTACATTAGGAATACTAGAAAATTCGTGTAATACTTGATTTATTTTTACGCTTGTTATTGCGCATCCTGGAAGTGATGAAAGTAAAATACGTCTTAGTGAATTTCCGATTGTTACTCCATAACCTCTTTCTAATGGCTCACATACAAATTTTGAATAATTGTTCTCATCATCAATTTTTATACATTCAATATTTGGCCTTTCGAATTCTATCATTATTTAACCTCCTAATTATTTAGAGTATAGCTCTACTATTAAATGCTCTTCTATTGGAATATCTATATCTTCTCTAGCAGCTAGTCTTACAACTTTTCCACTTAATTTTTCATTATCTTTTTCAAGCCATGCTGGAACTGGTCTAACTGAGTTTGCTTCAGCATTTGCTTTTATGGTACTATTCTCTTTTTTGTTTTCTCTAACTGATATAACATCTCCTGCTTTTACTAAGTAAGAAGGTATGTTTACTTTTTTGCCATTTACTTCAAATTGTCCATGGTTTACCATTTGTCTAGCTTCTGCTCTTGATACACCATAGCCTAATCTGTAAACAACATTATCTAGTCTACTTTCTAAAATTTGTAATAAATTTTCACCTGTTATACCTTTTTTATTAGATGCCATTTCAAAATATTTTCTGAATTGTTTTTCTCCAACTCCATAATATGATCTTGTTTTTTGTTTTTCTCTTAATTGTGTACCGTATTCAGAAAGTTTTGCTCTTTTTTGTCCGTGATCTCCAGGTGCATAGTTTCTTCTAGATATACTACATTTATCAGAATAACATCTTTCACCTTTTAAGAACAATTTGCATCCTTCTCTACGGCAAACTCGACATTGTGCGTCTTTATATCTTGACATTTTTATTTTCACCTCTTTATTTTTATTTTATTAAACTCTACGTCTTTTTGGTGGTCTACAACCATTGTGTGGTATTGGTGTTACATCTTTGATTGAGCTGATTTCTAATCCGGCTGTTTGAAGAGCTCTTATGGCTGCTTCTCTACCTGAACCAGGACCTTTTACATATACCTCAACAGTTTTTAAACCGTGTTCCATTGCTTTTTTAGCAGCTTGATCTGCAACTTCTCCTGCTGCAAATGGTGTGCTTTTTCTAGAACCTTTAAATCCAAGTCCTCCTGCGCTTCCCCAAGAAATAACATTACCAGCTACATCTGTAATGGATACAATTGTATTGTTAAAACTTGAATGAATATGTGCTGCTCCTCTTTCAATGTTTTTTCTATTTCTTTTTGTAACGGTTTTTCTTGTTACGTTTTTAGCCATTGTCTTAACTTACCTCCTTATTTTATTTATCCTTTTTGCTTCTGCTTACGACTCTTCTTGGACCTTTTCTGGTACGAGCATTTGTTTTTGTTCTTTGCCCTCTTACAGGTAGTCCTCTTCTATGTCTTAAGCCTCTATAACAACCAATTTCTGTAAGTCTTTTTATGTTTAATGCAACTTCTCTTCTTAAATCTCCTTCTACTTTATAGTTTTCGTCGATTTCTTTTCTGATTAAGTTGATTTCGTCGTCTGTTAAGTCTTTTACTCTAACATCTGGACTAATTCCGGTTTTTGCTAAGATTTTTTGAGAACTTGTTAAACCGATACCATATATGTATGTTAGTCCTATTTCTACCCTTTTTTCTTTAGGTAAATCTACTCCTGATATACGAGCCATCGTTTTATTACACCTCCAAATTTTTCTACACTGTTTTAAAACTTTTTCTTTTCATTTTTTTCTTGCGTTTTATTACCAATTGGCCTAAAGGTGAAATGTATTTAATAAAATATAGGCTATTATATTTTATTAAATCTCTAAGCTTTTTTGGAAATATATATTATACACAAATAGATATAATTTCTTATGATAAGAAATCAGCCGCAACCTGATTTGTGTGATAAACAAATTAAAATTAAAATATTGCATATGCTTATTTTGCATATACATTCTGCATTTTCTTATTACCCTTGTCTTTGTTTGTGTTTAGGGTTTTCACAAATTACTCTTATTACACCTTTTCTTTTGATTACCTTACATTTGTCGCACATTTTTTTTACTGATGGTCTTACTTTCATTTCACTCATTCCTTTCTATATTTGTTTGTTATTTAGCTCTCCAAGTTATTCTGCCACGGTTTAAATCATATGGTGACATTTGTACTTTGACTTTATCACCAGTAAGAATTTTTATATAATTCATTCTTAGTTTTCCGGAAATAGTTGCTAATATTTGATGTCCATTTTCTAACTCAACTTTAAAGGTTGTATTTGGTAATGTATCTACAACTCTTCCTTCTAATTCTATTAAATCTTCCTTAGCCAATTGCTCGCCTCCTTAAAGAGCTTTTTTCTATGAAAATAAATTAAGGTAAAGCTTTGTAATTTGAAGCTTTTATGTAACTTTGTTAAGTTACATATTTCCCCTATTATCCACAATAGCTTTACCATTATACCTCAAAATTATTTAATTGTCAAGATTTTTGGTTCATTTTCTGTAATTAAAATTGTATTTTCATAATGTGCTGCTAAACTTCCATCTTCTGTTACAATTGTCCAACCATCATCCATTTCCCATATATCTGGTTTTCCTTGTATAACCATTGGTTCTATGCATAATGTCATACCAGGTTCTATCCTTACTCCTTTTCCTGCTTTCCCGTAATTTGGTATTCCCGGATCCTCATGCATCTCTCTTCCAATTCCATGACCTTGGAATTCTCTTAAAACAGAATAACCTTGTGATTTTACATATTCTCCAATACAATGCGAAATATCCCCTATTCTATATCCTGGTTTTGCAAATTTGATTCCTTCAAAAAAAGCTTGCTTTGTTACTTCTACTAATCTTTTCGCCTCATCTGATACTTTACCCACTAAAAAAGTGCGAGCCGCATCTCCATGAAATCCATTTTTTAAAGCTACTGTGTCTACACTAACAATATCTCCTTCTTGTAAAATGTGATTCTTGTGAGGTACACCATGAATTACTTCATCATTTACGGATATACAAGTTGCTGCTGGAAATTTAGGTATCCCCTTTATTCCGGGATCATAACCTATTTGAGCTGGAATAGCTCCTAAATCTCTCATTATTTTTTCTGCCTCTTTATCTAACTCATAGGTTGAAATTCCTGGCTTTACTTTTTTTTCTAATTGTTCATAAAATTCTGCAACAATTTTGCATACATCTTCCATTAATTCAATTTCTTTTTTTGATTTTATCGTAACCATCTTTGCCTTCTTTCTACTTTGGGTGACAATGTCATTATTTACTGTTATTTTTAATATATTCTATAATATCTTTTGCTGCATCGATTCCAAGTCGGTTGATTGCTATGCTGATTTCTTCATTTTTTACGATTCCTTTTTTCTCATAGAAATCAATAACAGGTTTTGTTTGCGTGAAAAATGTGTCTAATCTAATTTGTAGTTTTTCTTCTGTATCATCTACTCTTTTGATTAATGGTATTTTACAATAATCACACAATTCTCCTTCTTTTGGTTTATTTAAAACCATGTTATATACTCTTTTACAATTAGGGCATTCTCTTCTTGCCATAACTCTTTCTATAATTTCTTCGGTTGGTGTATTTAAGTTTACAACTAAATCTACTTGTTGGTTTTTATCGTTTAAAATTTTATCTAATTCTTCCGCTTGTGCTAAGTTTCGTGGATAACCATCTAATATAAAACCTTTTTCACAATCCGGTTCATTTAACCTATTTCTTACCATTTGATTGGTTACTTCATCTGGTACTAGCTTTCCTTCATCTGCATATTTGGTTGCTATTTTTCCAAGTTCTGTCCCTTCTTTTATATTTTTTCTAAAAATTTCACCAGTAGATATATGTGGTATCCCTAGTTCATCTTTCAAAAATCCAGCAACAGTTCCTTTTCCTGTTCCTTGCGCTCCCATCATGATAATATTCATAAATTATTCTCCTCTTTTCTTTTTTTACTTTAACACAAGTTATTTTATTCTATTTTTGCCTAAAAGTCAACATATTTTCAGGGACGGAGGAAAAAAATATAATTTTACTATATTTTTTTCCTCCGTCCCCAAAAATATATATTTTATTCCAAAAATCCCTTATAATGTCTCATGACTAATTGAGATTCTAATTGTCTGATGGATTCAATTGCAACTCCAACTACAATTAAGATGGCAGTTCCTCCAAAGGTTATATCTAAAGATGTAAATCGAAGTAACATTGGTAAAATTGCTATAATTGCTAAATAGAATCCTCCAAATAATGTTATTTTAGAAATTACATTAGATAGATATTCTGTGGTAGGTTTTCCTGCTCGAATTCCTGGTATAAAACCACCATTTTTCTTAATATTGGCTGATATTTCTGCTGGGTTTGTCATAGCATATGTCCAGAAGAATGTAAATCCTACGATTAACAATAGATAAACAGTAGCATTTGCTATGGTATAGCCCCATCCTACACTTGATGAAGATGTTGCCATTGAGAATTTATATAATGTTGCCCAAAATCCTGTAGATGTCGCTACATCGGTTTTGAATATTTGTATAATCATGGCTGGAAAGGTTAAGAATGATGATGCAAATATAATAGGCATAACTCCTGCCATGGCTAATTTTAATGGTATATTGGTGTTTTGTGCTCCCACCATTTTTCGTCCTACAACTCTTTTTGAGTATTGTACTGGTATTCTTCGTTCTGCTTGCCCAACATATACAACAGCTCCCACAAGGATAATTGCTCCTACAATAATTCCAAGAGCTGTTAAAAATCCTGTTGTGCTAAATCCTTCTGTTGTTATTATTAAATTATACATGGTAACTAAAACAGAAGGTAGTCTTGAGATGATACCAATAAAGATGATTAATGAAATTCCATTTCCGATTCCTTTATTGGTTATTTGTTCTCCTAGCCACATAAGAAGTGATGTTCCTGCTACAAAGCCTGTAACAATCATAGCTCCTGTAACAAATCCATTGTCTACAAATACGCCATAAGAACGATAGGATAAATATACTCCTATACCTTGAACTAAAGCTAATACAATTGTTAGTATTTTGGTATATTTATTAATTTTCTTTTTTCCTTCTTCTCCACCTTCTTTTGTTAATTTTTCTAGTGATGGAATAACCATACCTAGAAGTTGAATAACAATCGTGGATGTAATATAAGGTGTAATACTCATTGCAAATATTGAAAAATTCGAAAAAGCTCCACCTGAGATTAAATTTATCATACCCGCTAATGTAGATGAGCTTTCATTCATTAAATCATTTAATGCTGATACATCTACACCTGGAACTGTAATATAACAACCTAATCTAAAAAGAACGATTAAAAGCAATGTATACCAAAGTTTTTTTCTTATTTCAGGTGTTTTTAGTGCATTTTTTAACGTTTGAAACAACTAAATCACCTCTACCTTTCCACCTAAAGATTCGATGGTTTCTTTTGCTTTTGCTGTAAATCTTACTGCTTTTACATTTAATTTTTTCTCTAATTTTCCTGTAGCTATTACTACAATTCCATCTTGGATTTTTCCAATGATTCCTTCTTCTAATAAAGTTTCAGCTGTAACATCTACTGCTTTTGATTGATTAAGCATGGTAAGTGTTACTTCTGTATAATTTTTAGCATGAATATTGGTAAATCCTCTTTTTGGTAATCTTCTATATAATGGTGTTTGACCACCTTCAAAACCACGTCTAACTCCACCGCCAGATCTTGCTTTTTGTCCTTTTTGTCCTCTACCGGAAGTTTTACCTAGTCCTGAACCCATTCCTCTTCCAACTCTTTTTGTTTTAACTTTTTTCATAGCTGGTTTTAATTCTTCGATTTCCATTTTGCACCTCCTTATTTTATAATATATCT
>CALXRH010000081.1 GCA_944390625.1 uncultured Clostridia bacterium | reverse complement strand
GTATTTAAATGTTTTAAAAAAGTTCCTACATTATATCCTGCTAGTTTTTGCTTAATTGCTTCTATCTCTGCTTTTTTCTTGTCTTCATAAGTAGGCTGATCCATGGTAATGTAATAATCTTCACTTGTAAAGTTTCCATCTTCATTTAGTCCGATCATAATCCAGTGTAGTTTCGGAACTTTAAAACTATTATCATTTTTATCTTTATAAATCACTTGTCCTATAATTAAATTCATTAAAATGAATCCTACCAAAAAGGAAGGTACAACTCCTCTTACTTTTTGAAAAATCTTTTTTATGTCCCAGGTTAATAGCATATAAATGATGGCTGCTATTATGATAAAACTCGTTGTTAATTTTGTTTTCATTCCTATTACTAATACCAGCCCCAATATGACTTGTAAAATCGTATCTTTTTTCCAATTTTCTTCTTTTTTTATTTTTACCAATAAATAGCACATCCATATCGTAAATAGCATAGACATGGTGTCTGTATAAAAAATGGCTGTATAAAGATAAAACGGCGTTGTAAAGAAAGCTATGATTAAAAATAAATTTGCTCTTTTTTCATCATATATTTCTTTTGCTACTAAATAGGTTAGTAGTATCGTAAAAAACACTACCAAAGCATTAAAAATGGTTATCCATAATAACAAATCTTGACACTGAAATATTAATCCAATTTTTAATACAATTGCTTGTATAAAAGTTTGCATAATATTGTTGGGAAATTGCAATAAGTACGTATCTTCAATTTTGCCTGTTCTTGCTAATTCTTCTGATGCTGCAAAAACATTTCCCATATCCCAAGTATATTCTTCGCTATTTTCCCATTTGATATCTAATCTAAAATAGCAAGCACTGGCAATACATAAAAATAAGATTATGGCTAATAAAATATATTTTATCCATTTATGTTTTTGCATAAAGGGAACGACTATTTTGTAGATTCCCAAAATAAGTGCCAAATAAATCATAGTACCGATTATAACGATTCCCCTATTAAACTCATATAGGATGCCTGTTTCTTTATAGATTCCATTTAACGTTATCCATAGATATAATATAAAAAATATTGAAATTACTATTTTTAAAAAGTTATTTTTTATTTTTTCCACTTTATTTCCCCTTTTCCAATTTCTTTATATTATTCGATAATTCGTAAATTCCTTTTGCTGCTAAAATGCAAAATAGTGGGATCATTAAATAAATATATCTTGATCTGGCTTCCCAAATTAATAGGAAAATAGCGATTCCTACAATTGAGATTCCTATGATTCTTATGATTTCATCTCTCTGTTTATTTTTAATATCTTTTATGATTAAATATAAGATTAATATAAAAATCATATCATTAAAATATGTCATATATGGTCTAACAAATTGATAAGATTGCTCTCCTAAAACCAATCGGTATAAAGTACTATCTGTATTGATTGTATCCCATCCAATAACATTTAGTACATAATAAGTTCCATCATTCCATACATAGTTAAATTTCTTGAATAAAAATTTGATATAGCCTGTTACACCAAAATCTTTTAATCTTTGTTTAATTACTTGTATATTTCCATCCTTTTTTTCTTGATAGGTTTGTCTTACTGCTGTAAAGTCCGCATCATCTTGGCTATATGCTCCATATCCAATCGAAGTTCCACCTTCTGATTCCGGTAATCCTAATCCTAACATGACCCAATGTGTTAGTGGAAATTCAAACTCATTTTTTCTTTTATCTTCTATTACAAATTTTTCGATATAGGTATTTCCTAAAGTCATCAAGACTACAAATATTACTAAAATTAGGGCTAATGGTTTTAGGATATGTTTTTTACAGAAAATACCATCAATTATAATAGCAATTAAAACAATTACAGCATTTGCTTTTATAAAATAAGCTATAACTGACAGGATTGCCATTATGATTAAGTAACTATAATATTTCTTTTTACTTCTTTCTTTGTTTTCCTTTGCCAACATCCAAAAATATAAAATAGCAACAGGAAACACGATAGATAAAGAGTCTGTATAAACAATTGGTGAATTTAAATACATTGGCATAAATCCTAATAGTAAAATAATCGTATTAATGGCCAATCTTTCTCCACCCATTTTTCTAGCAACTAGTACTGTAAATAATGCTGCTAAAAAGATGAATATAATATTAATGACATAAGCACCTAAAACATTTGTATTAAATAATTTCATGGCTGTCGTAACAATCAGTAATGCTCCAATATTATTAGGAAATCTTTTAAAATAATAGATATCTTCTATTTTTCCAGTTTGTGCAAACTCTAAGGCTGACTCCATTAACCATTTAAAGTCCCAGTTGTATTCTACTTTAAAATAAATGGTACTAATAATTTCTAATACCAAAAATATGCCTAGTCCCGCTAAAGTGATTTTCCATAAATTTTTTTCTTTTAGTTTGTTTACTACCAATTTGTTGAATGCTACCATTAAACTAATACCTATGATTGACCATAAAATAATTTTCAAGGTTTGTAATTTGTTATCTGTCATGATAATATGGTCATAGTTAATTAGTAAGATTACAGCTATTATGGCTATATAGGCGATCACTTTATAGGTGTTTTCGCCTATTTTTCTTATTTTCTCTAACATTTTTTTCTCCCTTTTATAATTGTTCTGCAAAACCTTTTTGCAATTTGCTAAATATAAAGTATCCTACCACACATCCAACAGCTCCGATTCCAAGAACAATCAAAATATGTTTTAAATCAATCATGGTTTGATTGTAGAATATGTCTCGATAAGCATTGATGATATAGGTCATTGGGTTATATTTTAAGATCCATTGATAATTTTCTGGTATGCTGCTTGGTGAATAGACAATTGGTGCTGCATAAAATAATAGTTGCAAAGCAATGCCAATAAAGTGTTGCAAGTCTCTTAAATAGACACATACACTTGATATGATAAAAGCAATGGCTAAAATAATTAAATATTGTGCAATCAAAATGATTGGGTAAAATAGAATATATTTTGAAATTCCTAATCCATTAAAAATAACAAACCCTAATATGATAATCGTTGAAATTAGGAAATTCACAGTTTCTGCTGTAACAACTGATATTGGTATAATTTCTCTTGGGAAATATACCTTTTTGATAATATTTCCATTTTCAATAAAAGTAAAAGCAGCTTTATTGATAGCTGACGAAAAAAATGTCCAAGGAATAAGCCCACAACATAAAAACACCGCATAATGTGGTTGCTGGTTACTTAGTATTAAAGAAAATATTAGGGCATAAACTGCGATTTGAAGTAAAGGATTTAAAAAGGACCACAAAACTCCTAAAAAAGAGTTTTTATATTTACTTCTTACTTCTTTTTTGACACTGGTTTTTAATAATTCTCGATAATTGTATAAATTTTTAAATACGTTTTCCATTAATGTTTCTCCCATCCTATGATTTGTTTAATTTTATCATAAATTCCGATTTTTCTTAGTATTACAACAATTGGATGTTTTATTTTATATTCTAAAGTATGTTCATAAAATTGTTCTTTTTTGGCTTTTTTATCATATTTTAGGATAATATGAATATTTTCTTGATTAAATTGATTGGCCATCCATTCATATTCATCTTTACTTTCTAATAAATATTGTGTAATCAGTTCTTTGGTAATTCTACTATTTTTCTTTAAGCCATATCCATTTTCTATTTTTTCTTGGTTTGGATTTTGTTTTAAATTGGTAAACTCTTTGTCCATTCTTTGTATCATATTATCGATGGTGAAACCATTTAAAATTCTTTTTCTACAATTAGCTTTATAATTTTCTATGTTATTTAAAACTTTTTCGATTCCTTGCACATAATTTAAAATTTCTTCTTCTTTATAATTGTAGTTCCAAATTTCGGTTTCTTTTTGCATACATGGCACAACAACACCTACTGTTTCGTCAATCAATTCTTTTTGTCCTCCTGCATCTACTGATACAACAGGAACTCCCATCGCAAGAGACTCATATGAAGTTAAAGCAAGACCTTCTTTAATCGAACAATTTACGGTAACATCACTTATTTTATATACTTTTTCCGTTTGTTTGATATTGCCTAAAAATTTTACTTTTTCCTCTAAATGGTAGTTGTCTATTCTTTTCTTTACTTCTGGTAAAAATGGCCCATCACCTGCAATAACCAATAAAAAGTCATCTCTTCTTTTACTTAGTTCTTTAAAAATTTCTATCAATAAAAATGGTCTTTTTTGTTCGGCAATTCTACAAATATAACTTATGATAAATTTTCCATTTGGCACAATTCCATATTCTTTTAAAATTTCTTCTTTGTTTAATAATTCTGGATTAAACTTTTTTTCATCTACTCCGATATACATAGTTTCGATTTCATTTTCTTTTCTTCCAAAATACTCTACAAATACTTTTTTACTATTTCCATTGCAAGTGTAAGTTTTGTCAATTACAGATCCATATTGACTAGAATCTCTTGAAAATCCACCTTTTCTGGCATACCATTCCTCCATATGAACATAATCAATAATTGGAATTTCAGGATATCTTGCTTTTAAATAAGGTAAAGTATGATATCCAAATTGGCTATTGGTATTAAAAATGATATCAATATTGTTTTTTTCTATGATGTAATTGATAAAACTTACCCAATTTTTTCGGTCTAAAAAACTTGTTAAATCATAAACTGTAGCATATTTTTCGAAATCTTGTCTCCATTCATTCGTGCTTGGTAGCATAGAAAGAATGGTAAATTCGTATTTGTTCGAATCCATTCTTGAGATGATATCTAAATTAAATTTATCTGCCCCTCCTGTTACCATCCAAGGTATAATCATTAAGACATTGGTTTTTCCATTTTTCTTTTGTTTTAATTTTAGAATAGAAGGCTGTTCTTCTACAATTTCATCCCAGTTGTAATCGTGTTTTGGGTATTGTACACCAGGTTTCGTATATACAATATCTCTTTTTATGTCATTTACTAATTTCATGGCTCTTTTTTTATTGTCCTGATTCGATTTTCTAAGTTCACTTTCTTCTTCTGGTTTAATTCGGTACCAAGTAAGGAGCGAACTGATACGAACTGGAAATTTTCCCGCTCTAATTAATTTTAGCCATAAACACCAATCTTCATAAATCTTTTTTTCTTTTAGCCCAAAACCTCCTACTTCTTCTATAGCACTTTTTCTTACCAAAGAGGTCATCATTAATATGTTTTCTTCTTTTTCCCATTCTGGATTATACCATTTTCTCCATAAAAATTCTTGTCCATCAAAATTGATGACATCAGTGCAAGCCCAAGAGGCTTTTGGGTTTGTTTCTAAGGTCCAATAACAACATTCCAAATAGGTTTTGTCAATTTGATCATCTGAATCTAAAAACATAATATATTTCGTTTCTGAATTGGATTTTGTAATACCATAATCTCTTGCAGCTGCTGGACCTTCATTGTTTTTGTGAAAGATTTTGATTCTGCTATCTTTTTTTCCAATTTCTTCTAATTTTGTTTTGGCATCTTCTTCTGTTGATTCATCATCTACAATAATCCACTCCCAGTACGGAAAGGTTTGGTTGAAAATTGAGCTTGCTGTTTCTTCTATGTATTTTTGCGCATTATAATAAGGTGTAATAATGGAAATAATTGGTACTTGTTTTTCATCCATTTCAAAATCTATTTTGTTTAATTTTCTTCCTGGATTTAAGGTATAATCAATTTTTAGCATTTACTTTCTTCCTCTCTTTATTTAATTAGGCTGTTTGTCTGATATATTCATCTACTACTTCATTGGTATTTCCATCCATTTTGATTTCTCCATTACTAAGCCATACTGCTCTGTCACATAATTTTTTTACAGATCGCATACTATGGGTTACAAATACCATGGTTTTTCCTTTTCCTTTTAAATCTAACATTTTTTCAAAGCATTTATTTTGAAAATGTTCGTCTCCAACCGATAAAATTTCATCAATTAATAAAATGTCAGCATTAACATTGATGGCTACTGCAAAAGCAAGCCTCATATACATACCAGATGAATAGGTTCTTACAGGGTTATCAATAAAAGGTCTTAGCTCTGAAAATTCGATGATGTCTTCTAACTTTTCATCAATTTCTTTTTTGGTTAATCCGAAAATAGATGCATTAAAATAAATATTTTCTCTTCCCGAAAAATCTGGATGAAATCCCGCTCCTAACTCTAAAAGAGAGGTTAATTTTCCATCAGTCATGATTTTTCCTTTATCTGGATAAATAATTTTTGTCATCAGTTTTAGCAAAGTTGACTTTCCACTTCCATTTGTTCCAATTAAAGCTACTACTTCTCCTTTTTTTATTTTTAGGTTAATTCCTTTTAACACTTCTCTTTTTTCTTTTCGATTTCTACTAAATAAAAATAGTAGTTTTTCTTTTATGGTATTAGCTTTATCTAAATAAACATTAAAGGTTTTATATACATTGTCTACTACTATTTTGTAGTCTGCTTCTGGTTCTTGCATATTTCTACTTCCTTTCCTCATTCGGACTATTTTTTTCATTTTGGCCTATTATATCACATTTTATGGTATTGTCAAAACTTAAATTTGGTATGATTTGTCATCTTATCCATTATTTTGTATATTTTTCTACTTTTAATGGCAATTAATTCTTCTTTGATCTTTTTATTTTCTTCTAATAATCTATTTTTTTCTTCTTCTATTTTTTCTTTTTCTTCGATTAATTTTTCATTTTTCTTTTTTAAGTTTTCGCTTTCTTTATCCTTTGTATCTAGCTGTTCTTTAAAATATTCTCGCGCTTTCCATATCTCATCATTTTCTTGTTTTAAGTTACTGATTTTTTCGGATAGTTTGTTAATTTCAGCATAGATATTTTGATAATCTATTTCGTTTTTTGGCGTATTTTCTGGTATAATATAAAGATTGTGATTCATATCTGCTTTTTCTATTATTTTCTTGTAATTTTCTTCTGTTATTCTTTCCATTTCGTTTTGTGATAGACTTAACAATTGCTCTACTTGAGATTGTAAAGTCACATTTTCTAAATTATTGCCAGATAAATTGTCCTCTAGTGCTAAATCGATATTTTCCGGTTTTAAGATGCCTTTTAAATTTTCATAGCCACTTAAAACAACCACTCTTTTAATCGCCACCCCTTCTAAAGCACATCGATTCAAACCAAGTATGACATCATTTTCATTTATGACACTTACCACATCATTGGTTGCACCTTTATATTCTATCTGGTATTTTTCTTTTTTTCTTTCTAGCAAGGTCAATAATTCTTCTTTTTTGTCCCCATCTCCAATAATCGTAAGTTTCGTTTGAAATGGGACTTTGTCAGAATAAGCACAAAATAATTCGATGGAGTTTTTTACAGAAGTAAATTTTTCATGGGCAATTCGACTAACAATAGCAAAATTTTCTGGTAACTCTTTTTCTATTTTGTGATTACATTGATAGATATCAAAATTTACACTATTTTTGATTACTAAATATCGATCATCCTCTATTCCAAAATACTTTTGATTATATTTCTTTGCATTTTCAGAAATACAAATTATTTTGTGAGCATTTTGAAAAAATAGTTTCATGGACAAATCATATAGATTAAAATGCTGAATAAACCAGTCATAAGTCTCTGGTAATTCATCATGTACATATACTACATATGGTATTTTGGCTTTACTACATACCATTAGCATAAATGGGATACAAATAATTTTATGCACAAAAATTTGACTGATCTTTTTTTCTTGTAACATGGATACAATTTTGTCAACATCTTGGATGGCAAATGTATTTTCCACTTTAAAATCATAAGGAATCCATTCAATTCCTTTTTCCTCAATTTTTGATTGATAAGCTCCTCCACCAGATAATAGATAAACTTGATTTCCTTGTTCTTTTAAGGCAATCGCCTGATTAAAAACTACGGTTTCCACTCCGCCAGTTCCTAAATTTTCTGTACAAATTAATATATTCACGATATACAATCTCCTTTTTTATTATTTTTATTTTCGTGTATATCTTTTATTTCTTTTTCTTCTTGATTTTATTCCATGTATTTCCAATTTTATTGATATAGTTCCATCTCTTGCTTTGATAGATGCTTTGAAGTTGTTCTTTTAATTTTTGATTTTCCTGTTCTTTTTCTTGTATTTTTTCGTCTTTTGTTTGTATTTGGCCTAAGAAAAATTCTTTTGCTTCCACTAACTCTTGTACCCAACCATTTAGGTCTTGTATTTGTTCATACATTTTTTCCTGTTCTTTTCGATCTCCCACTTCTTGTTGTAAAGCTTCGATATAAGTTTCAATTTTGCTACTTTCTAGAAGTTTAAAAAATTTATCTCTATTTTTGGTATAGTTTGTAGATAAACTAAGCATAGGATTTCCTTTTGAAATATCCTCTAATGATACTTTTTCATATTTTATGTTTTCTTTTAATGTTTCAAAAATTCTTTTACCTTTTGCTGAATTAATAATAACGGCAGAAATTCCTTTGTCATCATCTAGCTCTGGTAAGGTACTTTCAATTCCCCAGAAATCTCCTATCACAATATCTGCTGTACTTTTTTTGCCAAATTTCATTTGACATTGATAACAACTTTCTCTTAAAAAATAGTCTTTTAAAAAGCCTTGCATATAAATGTCTTTTGAAAACGGTATTCTTTCTTTTTTTCCATCTTCATATTCATACTCTATTTGATAATAATGCCAACCTGAAATTTTATTTCTAAAATTAACATTTGTAATTTTTCTGGTATTAGCTTTTTCTTTTTCTTCTAAATATCTTTTCCAAATCATAGGACTTGGTACTCCATGACATATAATGGATATACAAGTTAAATGTTCATCATCTTTCTTTAAATAAGCTTTTAATCCTTCAATTTGACAAGGGGTTCCTGTAAATAATACTTTCCTTTGGTTTTCTAAATCTT